>PLMC01000059.1:4758-22219 GCA_003141495.1 Bacteroidales bacterium | reverse complement strand
TTATAACGTTCAAAGGTTCTGATTACCGAAATCAAATCGCTTGTATTCACTTTCAAAGTTACTTCCAGTTTGGTTGATTCAGGAGGAGAAGTAATATACATACTGAGAACCTTCGCATTATTACTCTCAACAATCTGTGCTATCTGNNGAGTAATCCCTTTCAATAAGTTCAAGAACTATTATACCGCCTGGTTGATCCATTGATGATATTCCTGCCAGATGTCTTATCAGGTCGCTGATAGTGATTACGCCCTTAAAATGGCTATTACTATCAAGTACAGGTACAACCGAAAGTTTCAAACGAGAGGCAAGACCAATTACTTCAAAAATGTGCTGCTTTTCGTCAACAAAAGGCTTAAACAGCGTAAGAGCATGATTTCCAATCGGTTCTTCAGGCTGATTCATATCATATATATCAGCATCAGAAATAAGACCAAGAAAATCCTGGTTATTGACAATAGGCAGATGTGATACCCTGAATATCTCCATCCAGTTCAATGCTGTCTGCCCCAGATCGGATGTCTTGAGGGAAGGAATAACTTCCGATATTAAATCTTTGGCAACCATACCAGTTTTATTTTCAACTAAAATAGTAAAAAAAAAGCCAGTTATTGTAATTTTGCACTACAATTACAATACGGATAATTTTAACATCTATTATAATGACAAAGTTAAGCGTTAATATCAATAAGATTGCAACTCTGAGAAATGCCCGCGGTGGAAATGTTCCAAATGTATTAACTGCAGCCATTAATTGTCAGCTTTTCGGAGCAGATGGAATTACTGTTCACCCCCGACCTGATGAAAGACATATAAGATATAATGACGTCCTGGAGATAAAACCTCTCATCACAACTGAATTTAATATTGAAGGCTTTCCCTCAGAAGAATTTATCACTCTGGTTCTGATAGTCAAACCCGATCAGGTCACTCTCGTGCCTGACCCACATGATGCCATCACTTCAAATGCAGGGTGGGATACATTTAGAAACAAGATCTTTCTTACCAAAATTGTCTCAGAATTCAGGAATGCAAGTATCCGCACTTCACTGTTTGTAGATACTAATCCTGTTAATATCGAAAATGCAGCATTAATCCTGGCCGACAGGATTGAATTATACACTGAACCGTATGCCTCTGGTTTTAATAAAAGCGCTATTGAAGCTGTCGAACCGTTTATAAGGGCTGCAGAAATAGCTAGAAACGCAGGATTAGGAATAAATGCCGGACATGATCTGAGTCTTGAGAATCTGAGATATTTTCATGAGAACATACCATGGATTGAGGAAGTTTCAATCGGTCATGCACTTATTTCAGATGCTCTTTATCTTGGACTCGAAAACACCATTCAGATGTACAAGCGTCAATTAGCCTGACTACCTGACAGATGAAACTGTTCTGCAGGAAATATGGCAACGGGCCTCCTCTGGTAATTCTTCATGGTTTATATGGATCATCTGATAACTGGGTAACAATTGCTAAAAAGCTAGGTAACAGTTTCACGGTTTATTTACCAGATCAGAGGAATCATGGACAGTCCCCCCACAGCCAAATACATGATTATGACTCGATGAGAGACGATCTGTTTGAACTGGCAGGCGATTTAAATCTTAAGAAATTTTTCCTAGCCGGACATAGTATGGGTGGAAAAACAGCCATTTCTTTTGCCCTTAAATGGCCGGAAATGCTAAACGGTTTGCTGATTGCTGATATTTCCCCTTTTACTAATGAAACCGGCAGACAATCAATATATGCTCAACATTTTACAATCCTTAATGCAATTCTCTCATTTGATCTGGATAAGATTTCGACACGACGTGAGGCAGGAAATGTTTTATTGGAAAAGATTCCTTCAGAAAAGGTAAGAGAACTTATTCTTAAAAATCTTCAGAGGACTACTGACAATAATTTTGCATGGAAATTGAATGCCCAATCAATATTGAAAAATCTTGATAAAATAATGGAGGGGGTTGAGCGGCAGACTGATTATAGCCAACAAATTATCGGATTTCCGGTTATTTTTCTAAAGGGAGGTGATTCAGATTATATACCTGCAGTTGATTTCAGAGATATCAGAAATGTTTTTCCTGCAGCAGAAATCATAGAAATTCCCGAAGCAGGTCACTGGATACATGTTGACAAGCCCGATGAAGTTGTGAATTACATCAGAAGGCTATTACTTTGATAGTAATCGAATCATCTGACTCTGTGAACCTCTGTGCTTCTCTGTGAACCTCTGTGTAACAATAAAGAAGAACTTACACTGAGTAGCACAGAGAAGCACAGAGATCCACAGAGGAAATCATAGAAATGTAACAGATTCTATCTTGTCTTTATCTATCGTGGGCAGGTTCATAAACCGTAACAGAATAAGGCCAATTGCCAGTACATCTTTCTCGCAATAATGTACAATCCGCTGAAGATTGTCTTCGTTATAGAAAATACCTGCAACCATACTCCCGTCAATATCATCCTTAGGAGTTGGTATACCCAGTATTGAGGTAAGAAGATCGAGTGAGGTATAGTTTTTATAATCACCAAACTTCCACAGATCCATAGTATCAAGAAGTTTGATCTCCCATGGTTTTTTTCCGGCATTATCAAGAATTTCCGGAATAGTAAGGCCATTAATAATCATCCTCCTGGCAATATACGGGAAGTCAAATTCTTTCCCGTTGTGAGCACATAGAACAGCATCTTTATTTGTTCTGCAAAACTTTGTAAGCATAACAGAAAACTCAGATAAAAGCAACTTTTCATCTTTTCCAAAAAAAGATTTCAGTCTGAAACTGAAGGGATTCTTATCCCTTATAAGACCCACGGAGATACAAATTATTTTTCCGAATTCAGAATAGATTCCTGCACGTTCATAAACATCATGTGCTGTCTGGTCAGGTGTCCTGAACTGCCTTGATTTTTTATCCCACAGATTCTGCATCGCGGGATTTAAAAGTTCATAGGAAGATGATTCCGGCACCGTTTCAATATCGAGAAACATAACATCCTCTATCCTGGTATTATCTAGCATATAATTATGATTTACTTATCAACAGGTGTTTTTCTATAATAGAAATCAAAACCTCGATTCCGACCTGGTTTTCGCCCCCCCTCGGTATAATAATATCTGCATACCGTTTTGAGGGTTCAATAAACTGCAAATGCGAAGGTTTTACTGTATCATGGTACCTTTCAAGCACTTTAAGCACTGATCGCCCGCGTTCAATAATATCCCTGTTTATAACACGGCCCAACCTGTCGTCTGCATCGGCATCCACATATACCTTAATATCCAGCAAATTGCGTAATCCTGGATCGGTCAGAATAAGTATACCTTCAACGAGTACTACCCTTGCGGGCTTAATAGTAATTGTCTCTTTCGCTCTCAGACAGGTCATATAGGAATAGATTGGCATTTCAACCGGCATTCCCCTTTTAAGATGTTTAAGGTGATCTGTCAACAATCTCCATTCAACTGAATCGGGATGATCGAAATTTATTTTTTGCCTCTCCTCCAGTGATATATCGATGTTATCCTTATAATAGGAATCCTGAGGTATTACAATAACCTCGTCATTTGGAAATACTTCCATGACTTTTCTTACAACTGTTGTTTTTCCCGAACCTGTTCCTCCTGCTATTCCTACTATCAACATATTTATATAATTTTGCAGTATTAATTATCAAAAATAAGAAAAAGTTGGGAGTGAATCTTAAAAACATACGATGTCTGAATTATATCCTTTAAAATTTGAAACTGTCTTAAAAGAGAAAGTCTGGGGAGGGAACGCTCTCGTTACGAAGTATAATAAAAAAGCAACAAGGTCAACTCACATTGGTGAAAGTTGGGAATTGTCAGCGATTGCTGATAACCAGTCTGTTATAAGCAACGGATTCCTGGCCGGCAATAATATTGAGGAACTTATCGAAGTCTATATGGGTGATATCACTGGTGACTCTATATTTGAAAAATTCGGAAATGAGTTTCCTCTGTTAATCAAGTTTATTGAAGCTCAGGAAGATCTTTCGATCCAGGTCCATCCTAACAACGAACTGGCTAGAAAGAGACATAGTGCATATGGAAAAACAGAGATGTGGTATATCCTTGAGTGCAAAGAAGGCTCGAAGATATATACGGGCTTCAAAGATGGGGTTACCAGGGAGATTTATGAAGAGGCTGTCGGGAATGGAAAGATTGAAGAGCTCCTGAATGTTGAAATTGTTGACGCCGGGGACACTTTCTTCACCCCCGCAGGGAGGGTACATGCAATCGGCGCTGGCATAGTCCTGGTTGAGATACAACAAACATCTGATATTACCTACAGGATTTTTGACTGGAACAGGAAGAGCTCGGGAAAGGAAAAAAGAGAGCTGCATACTGATCTTGCTCTTGACGCAATCGATTTTAGCCAGACAGGAAAAAATAAAATCAGGATCGACCCGGTGCTGAATAAAACTCAAAATCTTGTCAACTGTGAATTCTTTACCACTAATATCATCCTTTTTAATAATACAATAGATAAAGATTATCTCACAATTGATTCATTTGTTGTGTACATTTGCCTTGAAGGCGAATTCTCATTATGCTGGGATGGCAATTCCGAAAAAGTTACAAAAGGAGAGACCGTTCTCCTTCCTGCTATGATAAAAGAAGTTTCTCTCAAACCTATGCAGGAAACACGCCTGCTTGAAGTATATATTAATTCTGAAAATACTATTTAAGAAATACCACTGTACAAGACAAAGACAAAAGTCGAAGCAAAGACAATATCCTCAACGTCAGTGTAGAATGAGTTGCTGGTTACTGGTTACTGGTTGCTAGTTCTTAAAGCAACAAGCAACAAGCAACATAACAGGAATCAAAAATCAAATATTAATAATAAAACTCATGAAAAAAATTTCTGGTTCGTCATTCTTAATTTTAACCGTCTTCCTTATAACAGGATGCCACGGAAAAGGACCTGCAAAAAAAGAGTTACAGGCGGTTGCTGACTCAGTTACGGTTCCTGATACAGGTTGGACAGGCATTAGGCAGTATATGAGCGGAAAGACTCTCTATAAAGAAGTGACTTTCAAAAACGGGGTAAGAGAGGGGTTGATGAAATCATTCTATCAGACTGGTGAAGTTCGGCAGACTTTCATTTACAAGAATGGTTTAAGAGAGGATTCATCAATTTGGTTTTACCAGGAAGGACAAAAATTTCGAGCCACTCCCTATAAAAGAGATACTGTCGACGGTATTCAGATACAGTATTACAGAACTGGCCGGGTGAGAGCCAAACTGGGATACTCTAAGGGATTACGCACGACTTTTTTTCAAGAATTTACTCCTGAGGGAAAAATTATCAGCGGTTACCCTTCCCTGGTTATCAACGTCGTGGATAATTACAAAACCAAAGGTATCTACAAAATCTCGCTTGCATTGTCAGATAAATCAGCCGGAGTGAGATATTGGCGTGGCGATTTTTTAAATGGTCTATTTGATACAGCACATTGCAAAAGGATAAATACAATTGGAGGCATTGGTTCTCTCGACCTGAAAAAAACCGAGTCGATCAAACCCTCCGATGTGGGTGTTATAGCTGAAATCCTGACCAATTTTGGAAACAATTTTCTGGTTTATAAAAAGATCGAATTACCTTATCCCGATCTAAACTAAGGATTTATATGATTATTCACTCAGCTGTTTTCATTAAAAGCAGTCCCACAATAAAAGAGTGTCCTCCGCCATTAAAACCCGAATTCGGTTTTATTGGCAGATCCAATGTAGGTAAATCATCACTGATAAATATGTTAACAGGATGGTCGAAGCTTGCAAAAACATCTGTTCAACCCGGAAAAACCAGAACAATTAATCATTTCTTAGTGAATGACAGCTGGTATCTTGTCGATCTTCCCGGATATGGTTATGCCAAAGTACCTGTGAAGCTTAGGGAAAAATGGGTAAGAGCAACTGAACATTATATACTGAAAAGGGAAAACCTGGTTTCTCTCTTCGTACTTCTCGATATCCGGCACAAACCCCAGCGGTCCGATATTGAATTTATGGAGTTTCTGGGGTTAAACAGCATCCCGTTTGCAAGAGTCTTTACGAAAAGTGACAAACTTACAATCACCGCACTTGAAAATTCTATAAATGAATATAATTCGGAAATGTTGAAAAACTGGGAGTCATTGCCTGTTTCCTTCATCTCCTCGGTAGTGAAAGGTAATGGAAGAGATGAAATACTTAACTATATAGAAGAATCTATGAACAATTTTTCAAATGGTAACTGATTTCGGACGGAATTTATAATTTTGTACTCAAATTTGATCTCTTTAAATTAATCGCTTAAAAAACAGGAAAATGTTTGGAACGGCACCTATGAAAGTCTTTTCCTGCAGATCTTCAAAAGATTTGGCTGAGAAAATTACAGATAAACTTGGAATTGAACTCGGGAAAAGTTCCGTTACCAGCTTCAGCGATGGGGAATTTCAACCATGTTTCGATGAATCGGTAAGAGGCTGTATGGTATTCATAATACAATCAACAAATCCTCCTGCCGATAACCTTTTCGAACTTCTGCTTATGATTGATGCAGCAAAAAGAGCTTCAGCTTACAAAGTAATTGCCGTCATACCCTATTATGGGTTCGCAAGACAGGACAGAAAAGACAGGCCTCGTGTTTCTATTGGTTCGAAGTTGTCTGCTGATCTCTTAAGCACTGCAGGTGTTGACAGAGTGATCACAATGGATCTTCATGCAGATCAGATTCAGGGCTTCTTCAATGTGCCGGTTGACCACCTTTTCGGCTCTGCTATCTTTGCACCTTATATTGCCAATCTGAAACTTAAAAATCTTACCGTTTCTGCTCCCGATATGGGCGGTTCAAAAAGAGCCAATGCTTACTCGAGGCACCTGCAATCAGAGATGGTGCTATGTTATAAGCTTCGAAAAAAGCCCAATGTCATTGAAGAAATGTCGATTATAGGTGAAGTGGAAGGACGAAATGTAGTAATTATTGATGATATGGTTGATACTGCAGGTACCCTTGCACTGGCTGCTAATATGATGAAAGACAGAGGCGCTACAAGCATCAGGGCGTTCGCCACACATCCTATTCTTTCAGGAAATGCAGTAGATAGGATCAACGACTCAGCTCTCGAGGAACTTGTGGTAACTGATTCAGTTCCTTTTATCAATAGTTCCAAAAAGATCAAAGTGCTTTCAATTGCTGAAATTTTTGCCAGAACTATAAAGGCTGTAACAGAAAATCAGTCGATTAGTACAAATTTTGTATTCTGATTCCTTTGTTCTATATTTGCAGGCCAAATTTTTAATTAATATCAAATGTGTAATGGGGAGCTATCGTGGTGATAACTCTTAGTAGCACAATAACTTTTAGACAAATGAAGACAATAGAAATTAAAGGATCTTTCAGGACAGAATTGGGAAAGAAAAGCTCCAAAGAACTACGGAAATCAGGAAACGTACCATGTGTTATCTATGGAAAAGAAAAGAATATTCATTTTTTTGCGCATGAGAACAGTTTTAAAAACCTTGTATATACCCCAGCAGCTCATCTCGTAAAACTTAATATTGACGATAAAGAGTACAAAGCAGTACTTAAAGATATGCAGTTTCACCCGGTAAAAGATAATATTCTTCATGCAGATTTTATTGAAATTCACGATAATAAACCGGTAGTGATCAATATTCCTATCAAAGTATCAGGAGATTCTGTGGGAGTTATCGCAGGTGGAAAACTAAGTATCAAAAGAAGAACTCTGAAGGTAAAAGGTCTGGCTGATGATCTTCCTGAAGCTCTTCCTATTAACATAACTGATTTAAAAATTCATGAAGGGATAAAGGTTGGAGAGCTATCATACGATAAGATAGAATTACTCGACCCGAAAAAATCTATGGTTCTCACTATTGCCACCTCGCGTGTTGCACAGAAAACTGATGAAGAGGTTCTGGCTGAAACAGCAGCAGCTGAGGCAGCAGCTGCAACAGCAGCAGCAGGAGCAACAGCTGCAGTTCCTGAAGCACCTGCAACTAAGTAGAACCTGACCTTTCTTATAAAAACATTCAGGCTTGATGAAATATCTGATAGTTGGCCTGGGAAATATAGGTGAAGGGTATCAAGACACCCGACATAATATAGGATTTACAGTATTGGACACCATGGCCGTGGCGTCCAATATTTCTTTTACGGACAGGCGTTATGGAGCAGTTTGTGAACTCAGATACAAAGGACGTGATATGTTCCTTCTCAAACCTTCCACATATATGAATCTCAGCGGAAATGCAGTGAGTTACTGGCTCAAAAAGGAAAATATTCCACTTGAAAACATGCTTGTCATTGTCGACGACATTGCCCTTCCTCTGGGAAGCATAAGAATGAGGTCAAAAGGAAATGATGGAGGCCATAACGGACTGGCACACATAAACACAATCCTGTCTACCAACGAGTATGCAAGGATAAGAATAGGTATAGGTAACAGTTTCAGTAAAGGTGGCCAGATCAATTATGTCCTTGGGAAATGGGATCCTGAAGAAAAAAAATTCATGGCAGAGAGAATTTCAATTGTGATTGATATGATCAGATCATTCGCATTTGCAGGGGTTGAACTTACAATGACAGCCTTCAACAAAGTTGGGAAGGTACCTCCGCTGGAGAAAGACCCCCCATCCCCCCCAAGGAGAGGCTAATCCTCTGGTTGTTTATATATTTGATTCTAAGGCTAATATCTAATATATGGCTGATAGTAAAACTATTCGGATAGATAAGTTCCTATGGTCAGTAAGAATTTATAAAACCAGGAGCATTGCATCTGATGAATGCCGGAAAGGTCGAATATTAATCAATGATATTCAGGTAAAACCCTCACGGGTAGTTCTGAAGAACGAGATAATAACAGTAAAAAAACCGCCTGTAATTTATTCATACAGAGTTATTGAGCCAATTGAGAACCGGGTGTCGGCAAAACTCGTTGAACATTTTATCGAAGACTTAACAAAAGAAGAGGAAAAGGCGAAACTGGATATCCGGCAGGCGGTAGGAATTGTCTACAGAGATAAAGGGACAGGTCGTCCTACAAAGAAAGAAAGAAGACTGATAGATAGGATTAAAGATGATATTCAGGACTGAGGTTGAAGTTGAGGTTAAGAAATCTTAACCTTAACCTTAACCTTAACCTTAAAATGGTGGTATAAAGACGTAATATTTAAAAAATAACTGTAAAAGTAATTCAGCTTTAATTACAGCATTTCACTTTTTTTTATCTTGCACTCAACAACTGCAGGACATCAGTTAATTGATGTTATACAGGTGTATATTGTATTTATTAATGGGGAAAGAAAATATTGAGAAGTATTCGGCCAGATATGCTCTCCTAAAGTCTGTTGCAGGTTTTTGGCATAATAATGTCTTCTATAGGAAAGTTATAGTGCTGGGTCGTGAAAATATTAAACCCAATGATCATGTTATTTTTGCCCCAAATCATCAGAATGCATTGATGGATGCCCTTGCCGTCCTCTTCACTCACAAAGGACAACCAATATTTCTTGCAAGAGCCGACATCTTTAAAAAGAAAACAATTGCATCTATCCTTTATTTTCTTAAGATCTTGCCCGTCTACAGAATAAGGGACGGTTTCAGCAGCGTCAAGGGTAACGATGAAATATTCGCTAAGACAATCGATGTATTTAAAAACAAAAACGGACTGATAATTCTTCCTGAAGGAGATCATGCAGGATTCAGAAGACTCCGGCAATTGAAAAAAGGTATCTGCAGAGTCGCTTTTCAGTCAGATGAAGCAACGGGTTTTAATCTTAAGATTAAGATAATTCCGGTAGGTCTTGAATTCTCAAACTACAGCAGGTTCAGGCAAGTACTTACTGTAGCTTACGGGAAGCCTATTGAAGTTTCGGAGTTTTTTGATTTATACAAAGTCAGTCCCGAAAGGGCGTTAAACGGACTGAGATCAAGACTTTCCGATGAGATGAAAGGTATAATGGTTCACATTGAATCTGAAGAAGACTATGAGGCAATTGATGAATTAAGAAGTATGATTAATGGCAGATTCAGTGATGATATCAGGTTTCCAAAACTCTTGAGGGACAGAATCCTTATTAACAAAGTGAATCTGCTTAAATCTTCAGATCCCTCCCTTTATAAGAGAATATGCTCCCTCAGTATTATGGTAAAAGAAAAGGCCAAAGAACTGAATACTGACTATAGGTTACTCGAAAAAAAGAAACATCCGATCGGATGGCTTATTGCCGGAATGGTTGGCATAATTCTTACATTCCCTCTGTTTATTTATGGAAATATCTTCAATCTGACCTTTCTTGAAATTCCTAACCTACAGATACGTAAGATAAAAGACCCTCAATTTCATTCATCAATCCGTTATGGTATTTCACTGGCTCTTGCATTTGTTTTCCTACCTGCTTATCTGATTCTGTCACTATTCATTTTTTCATCCTGGTGGCTGGGATTACTTATTTTTCTTACCCTGCCCCTTTCGGGTCTGTTTGCATGGAATTATTACCTTCAGTTCCGCAGAATATCAGGAGGATTCAGAATTCGAAGTCTTATTAAACAAAAAAATGAAGAATTCAATATTCTCAGAAAAAATCATACAGAACTTGTTAACCTGATCGCCGCATTATAGGATGAAGAAAGAGAAGCTGTTTACAGGGAAAGTAGCCTGGATCACCGGGGCATCTTCAGGCATTGGAGAAGCCCTTGTGCATGAATTTGTAAAAAGAGGTGCCATTGTAATAGCATCATCAAATGACGTGAAGGGGCTGGAACGGGTTAAAGCAGAATGCGGAGATAAATCTATAATGGTTAATTGTATTCCTTTTGATCTCGCTGATACATCAGGAATTAATAAAATAGTTGAACAACAAGTCAATACAATTGGTAAAATAGATTTTTTACTTAATATCGGTGGTATAAGCCAGCGGGCAAGAATTGACGAAACACCTATCTGGCTCGACAGAAAAATATTTGAGATAAACTACTTTGGAACAATCGCACTTACCAAAGCAGTTCTGCCGTTCATGGTTAAACAGCGATCGGGATATATTCTTGCAACAAGCAGTATATCAGGCAGATTTGGATTCCCGCTTCGCTCTGCCTACTCCGCATCAAAACAAGCCTTACATGGTTTCTTCGAAACACTTTATCTTGAAAATAAAAAATTTAACATTAAAGCCTCTGTTATAATCCCTGGAAGAGTCAGGACGGCTATCTCATTACATGCCCTTGATTCTGAAGGCAAGGAACATGGAAAACTTGACAATGGTCAGTCTAAGGGAGTTTTGCCTCGTCGGGCAGCTGAAATAATAATCAGAGGAATGTTAAAAAATAAACGGGAAATCCTGGTTGGCAAAAATGAATTAATGATATTGCATATCAGAAGATATTGTCCGTGGCTTTTCTTCAGAATTGCAGATAAGATAAAATCAATGTAATAAAGTAGTTGAGGCTAATAAAAAAAAATTCCTATATTTCAGTTCTTTGTGAACTTGATGTAAAATGCCACCTCTGCAGTCTGGCCCCTTCGCTAAAATAGCCTACCGGGCTATTTCTTAACGCTTGGGCCTCTTTGTGGTTAATGGATTTCATTTTTATCAGAAGCCATCAAAGGGTTGGTATTTCAAATTTGAAAGATTGAATGAGATTAAATAAATTCTAATAAAGTTTAATTATACATAAAATGAAAGGATATATAATAAGTGGAATCCAGCAAATGGGAATCGGCGTAATGAATGTTGAAGAAGCATGGAAATGGTATATCGACCAGTTTGGCATGGATTGCCGAATTTTCGACGATAATTCACCCGCTAAATTGATGCTGCCATATACAGGAGGAGAACCAAGAAGCAAACATGCCATTCTGGCTCTGAATCTTCAGAGTGGAGGCGGATTTGAGATATGGCAATATACAGAAAGAGCTCCGGTCAAAATTAAAGAAGAGATCAGAATTGGAGACCTTGGTATCATTGCCTGCAAGATAAAAGCCAGGAACGTTCAGGAATCTTTGAGCATATATCAAAAAAACGGAATTCAGGTTCCTGCTGCTGCATCAGAAGATCCTTCAGGTAAAAAGACTTTCTTTATTAAAGATCCCTCCGATAATATTTTCCAGCTGGTGGAAGGAACCGATTGGTTCAGAAATGAGAATAAATCAACCGGCGGTTCATTTGGGGCAATCATAGGTGTTTCAGATATTGAGAAATCCAGGGTTGTCTATTCTGACATCCTTGGATATGATGAAGTTATTTACGATACAACAGGTGTTTTCCCCGACCTTGCAGAACTTCCGGGAGGGAATAAAGAATGCCGGAGAGTACTTCTTAAGAGATCCAGGGCATTTGCCGGNNGAAGGCCGGTTCTGGGGCGACCCCGGATTTATTCATCTCTGTTATGACATGCATGGTATGGACCAACTTAAAAATTATTGTGAAATCAAAGGATTTCCATTTACTGTTGACAGCAAAAAAAGTCATGAAGGAAACAGTTTCGATATGGGGGAAGCAGCTGGTTACTTCTCATATATAGAAGATCCGGACGGTACACTGATCGAATTTGTTGAGACACATAAAGTGCCAATCCTGAAAAAATTTGGATGGTACCTTGATCTCCGGAAAAGAGATCCGAATAAATCTCTTCCAGACTGGATAGTGAAGACATTAAGGTTTTCGAGAGTCAGGAATGTTTAGCAATCTCCTCAACCTTCCGGAATACTCTCATTAAGTTGCCGCCCCATATCTTTTTTATATCAGACTTAGAATATCCACGACGAAGCAATTCTATTGTAATGTTTTTCATATCAGAAGCCGATCTGCAACCATCTACACCTCCTCCACCGTCAAAATCTGTTCCGATTCCGACATAATCGATCCCTATCACCTGAACTACGTGATCAATATGATCAACTAAATCTTTAACTGTAGCCGGCTTTTCATATGTCTTAAGAATATTCTTGAATTCCTTATTCACAATTTTTTTGATAGAATCAGTCAGGGCTTCGAAATCACCATATTTATCCTTAAGTTCTTTAAGTTTTAAATCCAATTCGGGATTAGGTTCCGGTGTTTTAAGAAAATTCCCCACCATACATATCTGTATAACACCACCATTTTCTTTGAGCGCCAACAACATATCATCAGAAAGATTTCTGGGGCTTCCGCACAATGCCCTGCACGAAGAATGGGACGCTATCACAGGTGCATTCGTAACTTTAAGAACGTCAAAGAACGATTTATCAGAAATATGCGAAATATCAACCATCATGCCGATCCTGTTCATCTCTTTGACTACTTTCATCCCAAATGTAGAGAGTCCATCATTTTCAGCACCGACAGGATCAGTCGAAGAATCACAAATATCATTATTCTTTGTATGAGCCAGCGTAATATACCTGGCACCCAGATCATAAAACTGCCTGATTTTTGTTATGTCTTTACCTATAGGATAGCCATTTTCCATACCTATGAATGCGGCGATCTTCCCTTCTCTCTTTAACCTGTATGCATCGTCTGGTGTCGTTGCAATTTCAGCCATTGAATAATTCTTCTCAACATTTTTATGTATTGCATTGAAAATTTCAAGCGCCCTCTGCTGAACTTTGTTGTAAGTCGAGTCGTTTCTTGGACCTTGTGGTGTGAACACCACAAAGAACTCTGCATGAAGTCTTCCTTCGATCATTTTTGGAAAATCCACACATCCGTCAATACTTCTTACTCCCAGATCAAAACCCGGATCTGAAAATTCCATCGGAGTATCACAATGTGTATCTACTGTGAGGATAGATGCATGAATTTTATCAGCCCGTTTGACCAGTTGTTCTTCACTGTTTCCACAACCAGTCAAAAAGAGGGTAACAAGTAAAAGATTAGAGAATGATTTCATTTTTCTTGTTGATATCTGTCGCAAGATAATTAAAATGAATCCTACGTTTTCTGTTTTTTTACTGTTTAACCTATTTTAACAATGCAAAAAGCCCCTGACATTAAAGCCAGGGGCAGCCATGAAAAGAATTTAATTGCTTTTTGGACAGTAAAAAGCTTATTAATTCTAAGTAAAAATATGTTAATTTTCAACAAAAAACAACTTAGAAAACCATTTTCACCAGGGTAACCGGAATTCAGACTAACTATAGTTTCAGAGGCGTAAATAAACTTAACATGACAATAGCACCAATAAAAATGATTACAATTCCTGCCACCCTGTTTATCCTGACAATGAGCCGCAGCCTGATCTTCTCTTTAAAACGGCTGACAAAATAGGCCAGGAAAAACCACCAGCTGATAGTTCCTACCAGTACTCCTGGAATGAGGAAAAAAGGCACCAGTTCCGGTTTTACATTTCCATTTATATGTATACCTGAAAAGAAAGCCACAAAAATAAAAATTGTGTACGGATTTGATATTGAAATAACAAATACCGAGTAAAAATCGCGCCATAATGACTTATTAACCTTTTCCCTGTTCCTGAATTCTTTGATAGGATTCGATAAAAGCACTTTCAAGCCGACTCCGATAATAACCAAGCCTGCAATGATTGTTATAATAAATCTTTCTTCATTGATAAATCTGATTATTACCGTAAATCCTAAACCCGCCAATACTGCAAGTAAAGTGTCTGCAGTTGCCATGCCTAATCCGGAGAAGAATCCTGATAGTAGCCCCCTCTTTATTGTCCTGTTAATAAGTACAATGCCGATGGGACCCGGGGGCATTGAAACTGCCAGCCCCAGAATTATTCCTTTTAAAAGTATTTCAATAGCCGGAATCATCCATAATGATAATGATGGGCAAATATAAGAAGTTTTTTAACCTCAAAGCAGTCAAAGATCATGAGCCCGCTGCCTATAATTCATATTTTATTCTGAGTAATTAAATGCACATTGCAATTCTTCTGTTATTTTTAGAAGTTATTAAATTATGGCTGAAAAAAGAAAAATCTGGCATTGGCTTGCCCTTCTGATTTTATCATTAATCTGGGGAACCAGTTACATTTTAATGAAAAAAGGGCTTGAATCATTCTCCCCTTATCAGGTGGGAGCGCTGAGAATAGTAATAACTTTTATATGTCTGTTACCAGTTGCACTGAGACATTTTCATCACCTGAATAAGACTAACATATTATCAATCATAATTATCGGTTTATTCGGCAGTGTAATTCCAGCATTCCTGTTTCCTCTTGCCGAGACTAAAATCAGCAGCTCACTGGCTGGAATGCTTAATTCCCTGAGTCCGGTATTTATCCTGGTTTTCGGAATAACAATCTATAAAAGGAAAGCAATAGGAACCCAGATTGCCGGTGTATTTCTGGGATTACTTGGAGCAGCCGGATTACTCTCTACCGGATCATTTACTTTTAATTTATATGGACTTCTCGTAGTTCTGGCTACAATCCTTTCAGGAATTAGTTCAAATGAAGTAAGTAAAGTAAAGGAGTTAAATGGTATCAAGATTACCGCGCTTTCCTTTTTTGTTACCAGCCCTCTGGCAATAATTTATCTGCTGTTCTCAGATCTTTCAGTTCCGGTTCATACCGAAAACTGGGTGAGAAACTTATCATATATAGGAATTCTGGCTATATTCGGGAGTGCCATTGCACTAGTTATCTATTATCTGCTTATAAGAAATACGTCTCCCATTTTTGCATCTTCTGTGACATACTTCATCCCTATAGTTGCAACTCTCTGGGGTTTAGCAGATAATGAACAGTTTTATTCGTCAATGCTTATCTCAATTGTTTTTATTTTTGCCGGAGTATTTATTATTAACAGACCAGACTTTTATAAAAAATGGAGGCCAACGTCAGATGAATAAATACACCCTTGTCGGTCTGTCAGTAATGGGAGGAATCCTATCGGGATTAGCCTGGACAGGTTGGTGTTCCGGCCTTATCCTGCTAATCGCATTTGTTCCATTTTTCCTTATTGAGAACTATTTATTTGAGAATCCTAAAAGGTTTACTCCAAATGCCTTCTTTATTTATCTTCTTCCCGGATTCGTAATCTTTAGTTTAATTGCTCTGGGGTGGATGAGAGTTGCCAGTATTACAGGTGCAATTTGTGTAATAATGGGATTATCTTTTTTAATGGCATTCACAACCTGGCTTGCACACATCGTTCGTCTGAGATCTGGAAACCTTCCTGGTTTTATATCTATGATCACATTCTGGCTTGGATATGAATACATAAGTCTGAACATTAATATTATTTCGCCCTGGTTAAACCTCGGCAACGGGCTATCGAAAGATATCCTATTCATTCAATGGTATGAGGTAACAGGAACTGCTGGCGGCTCACTTTGGATTCTATTATCCAATCTTTTTCTGTCAATAATCCTTGTAACATCTTTGACAAAAAAAAGGAGAAATGCAGTATACCTGATCATCTGGCTATCGATAATTATTATACCATCATCTGCTTCCATTTACAGGTACTTTACGATAAAACCAAACAATCAGAATGGGTCAGAAGTAGTAATTATCCAGCCAAATACAGATCCTTACACCGAAAAATTCACTATCCCATTCGAAGATCAGCTGAAAAAAGTAATCACGCAGGCCAATTCCTGCATTACAGAAAAAACCGAGTGGGTAATAACTCCCGAAACAACAATTGACGATCCTGCAAATCTTGATGATCTTGCTAATGACAAATATGTTAAGATGATTAAAGGGATGATAAAACAATACCCTCGTATTGATGTAGTTACCGGACTAGTAACCTACAGGCTCTATCCGGCTATGAAAGAGGCGCCAACTGTCAGTGCAAGAAAAATTGATGCCTCGGGTCTCTATTACGACCATTTCAACTCTGCAGTGCAGATTGACAGCGGAAAATCTTTCGGGATATATCATAAATCGAAACTGGTTCCCGGGATTGAAATGCAGTTTTCAAATGGCCCGGGGAGATTTATTACAAGGATATTGCCGTATCTTGGAGGCACCAGGTGGGGCTACGGCATTCAGGAGGATCGGGGTTGCTTTGAACATACCGCCACCTCTATGAAAATAGCTCCGGTAATATGTTATGAATCTGTCTTCGGAAAATTTGTGACAGACTATGTCAAAAAAGGCGCTGAAGCTATATTTATAATAACAAATGACGGCTGGTGGAAAAATACCAATGGCTATAAACAGCATCTTTACTATGCCTCTTTAAGAGCAATTGAAACCAGACGACCAGTCGCAAGAGCTGCCAATACCGGAGTTTCCAGCTTAATTGATATCAGAGGCAAGAGAACTTATGAGACCGGCTGGTGGACCAGGACGGTAATAAAAGGGAAAATTTACCCTGAAACAAGGATAACAATCTATGTTAAGTATGGCGATTACCTCTTGTTGGGTTCCTTATTAATAAGCGGAATTATCATATTTATTGTCTTAATTGCTGTTCCGATTAGAAAAAAATTTAATCATCCAGGTAAATAGTGCAACCCTTA
>PLMC01000059.1:0-4746 GCA_003141495.1 Bacteroidales bacterium | reverse complement strand
AGAATATTGAATAACAGGGAAGATGCTGAGGATATACTCCAGGAGGCATTTGTTGAATGTTTCAGAAACCTTGATTCATTCAGATTTGAATCAACTTTCGGCGCCTGGCTTAAGAAAATAATCGTGAATAAATGTATAAATCATATTAAGAAAAAAAAGATAGATCTGACACTCTGTGAGATATTGCCGACAACCATTTATGAAAAAGAAGAGGAAGTTATATATAAAACATGTAGAGATCGATTATTATATCAATATCCCTGATTACATGAATCTTAATATTGAAAATAAATACGGGGATGTATATATGGAGAACAATACAGGTGAATTTAAGATATCAATTTCCAACGGTTCCTTTAAAGCAAATTCACTTGGCAAAAGATCCTCTATAACAATGGTCTTCTGCGATGCTAAGATTAACTCAATAGGCTCGGGAAATATAGATGCATCTTTTTCAGATCTTTCGATAGGAGAAACTGAAGATTTGTCAATTAATTCCATATCATCAAAATACGATATCAAAAAAGCCGGAATGATCAGGGGCGAATCGCGAAGAGATAAATTTTTCATTGAGAATATCGGATCCCTGCAGGGTAATGCTTATTTCACAGATTACAAAGTGAATAACGTCAGAAAAGAGATAAGCCTCTCCACCCGATATGGAAGTGTCAGTGCGGACCTTATTGAGAAGGGATTTGAATCTATAAATATTAATTCAGGTTATTCCGATATCTCGTTAAGTTTTGATCCTGCTTCTTCTTATAATTTGGATATCAGGCACATAAATACTTTCCTTGTTTTACCTGATAAGAATATTAAATCTGAACAAAAAGCTTTGAATGAGGATAAAAAGGAGTACATAACATCTGGCACCGTAGGAAAAAATCCGGGAAATACAAAAGTCAAAATAGATGCCAACAGAGGGAATATTTATATTAAATAACCTGTACTGCTCGGCTTTTCAGTATCTAATGTTTTCTGATTTTCGATTCTTCTTTTCCCGCTGATTTCGCAGATTTTCGAAGACAGATTCAGTTTGATCAGCTAAATCAGCGAAATCTGCGGGAACATTTTATTTATTCTTGTTAAATAAAGAAACCCCTTCATCCAGCCAGTTTTTATACTCCCCGACATTCAGATTGGTCGGCATTGGCTTATTCAATGGATTACCTTCATAATCAGCTATAACGTAAAGAGGCAGGGCATTTGTCCTGAACTTTGATATTTCCAGGTCCTCGCATATTTTCCCAATTGTCTTTTTCTGTTTACCATCAATTACAGACATTATCCATTCATTTTCAGGCAATTGAGTTCTGTCATCAACATAAAGTTCAATTATCACAAAGTTATCCCTTAGTCTGGATAGTATTTCCGGATCCGACCATACTTTGGCTTCCATCCGTTTACAGTTTGCACACGCATGTCCTTTAAAGTCTATCAGAACAGGTTTATTCTGTTCTTTAGCACAGGTGAGACCTTGTTTATAATCGAAGTAGCCCTTGAGACCAAGCGGCATGTGAAATATCTTGTCATACTTTGACTCCGAACAAATTGAACTTAATAAGGCAGGCTGTTCAACCAGACCCGACATTGTTTTGTTTTCCATGATCATATTCGGCCGATTGAACTCAGAGGCTTCCGCAGATGGCAGGAATGATGACAGACCGTTAAGTGGTGCACCGAAAAGTCCGGGTATCAGGTACACAACAAATGTGAACACAGCGATTACCAGAAATAATCTGAATACTCCCATAAACGGAAGTTCATTGTCATGAGAAAATTTTATCATTCCAAGGAGATATAAACCAAGAAGGGTAAACAGTACAATCCAAATAGAGATAAATAAAGTTCTTGATAATATTCCCAATGAATAAACACTGTCAATAGTTGTCAGAAATTTCATACTGAAGGCCAGCATAATAAACCCCAGTACGACTTTTATTGAGTTTAACCAACCTCCTGATTTAGGTATCCGACTTAATATTGAAGGGAATAATGCAAAAATTGTAAAAGGTAATGCAAATGCAATCCCAAATCCCAGCATTCCAAATGTTGGTCGTAACACGTCGCCACCCGCTGCTTCCACAAGAAGAGCGCCGATAATTGGCCCTGTGCATGAGAATGAAACTATTACTGTTGTTAAACCCATGAAAAATGCTGCCAGTATACCTCCCTTGTCAACTTGTGAATCAGCCCTCGTGACCCAGCTGTTTGGAAGAAGAATCTCAAAGGCCCCGAAGAAGGAAACTGCAAAAACTACAAACAATACAAAGAAAATGGTATTTGGAATCCAGTGAGTGCTCAGCGTGTTAGCAAATCCCGCTCCGGCACTGGTAAGGGAGACGATTATCCCAAGCGAGGCATAAATCAGAACGATTGAAATTCCAAAAACAATTGCTTTAAAAACAGCTTTTCCCTTCTCTACCGAACCTTGTGAAAAGAAGGCAACCGTCATCGGTATCATAGGGAAGACACAAGGGGTAAGAACCCCTGCAAAACCAGCAAGCAAAGAGATCAGAAAAAATTTCAGTAACCCTCTGCCGGATTTAACCGGTAAAGAAATAACTCCAGGCTTAATATTGTTTTTAATACCCTTATTTACAGCCTTATCATCTATTTTTATTGCAAAGTCAACATCTTTCGGAGGAGAGCATGTAGCATTATTACAGGCCATATAATTCACTGTGCCTTTAACTGTAAAAGAGGATTCCACAGCTGTCACTTTTTGCCGGAATTCAGCAGTATTGCTGAAGGTTTTTATTTTAAAGCCAAAAGCATCGTCAAAAACCTCAACCGGTTTTGTAACTTCATAAGTATCGCCTGTAAGTTTGTACCCAGGCAAAGTGTCAAATCTGAAAGATGTTGGGATTGGACCTCCGGCCGGAATGTCCATCGAATAGATATGAGAATTCTTATCGATAACAGCGGTGAAAATCAGTTCATACTGTTTGTCGCCTTTTTTCTCGTAGTTGAATTCCCACGTTACAGGGTCATATATCTGGGCTGATGTAAATAAGGTAAAAAGTATGAAGGATATAATAAGCAAAAGTTTTCTCATGGCAATACTGACTTATTTTATCAATTTCTCCTTTGTGATACTTTGTATTTCCTTTGTGATACTTCGTGTTTAATTGTTTTTTTTTACCACAAAGGAACACAAAGGTTTACACTAAGGTTCACAAAGATAAAAAAAGAACTTACACAGAGGTAACACAGAGTTACACAGAGATATTAAATTAGTAGCTTTTTGATATTTGCCCTGAGCCTTTTAGGCCAGATCTATTTCATTATTAAAATGATCGAAGAAATGATATTCAAGCATATAATAAGATGTAACTGCCTGTATCTTAAGCTTTATTTTATATTTGAAGTTCCATTTCCTGTAGATCGGGAAAAGTCCTTTATTAAGATAAGAGGCAACAAAAGGATGGACATTAAGAATGAGTTTCCTGGTTTTAATCTTATCCACAATAAAGGATAGGCCTCTTTCTAGTTCATCAGTAAATAGTATGGTGGGTTTAGTTTCACCTGTTCCCTGGCATGAAGGGCATTTTTCATTGGTAACTATATTCATTTCAGGTCTGACCCTTTGCCTTGTAATTTGCATCAGCCCGAATTTGGTGAGAGGAAGAATGTTATGTTTGGTTCTGTCGTTTGCCATCACATCCTTTACTTTATCATAAAGTTGCTGCTTGTTCTCCTGCGATTGCATATCAATAAAATCAACAACAATAATTCCACCCATATCCCTGAGTCTCAATTGTCTGGCAATTTCAGTTGCGGCTTCCATATTAACTTCCAGGGCATTTGTTTCCTGATCATTTCCCGATCTTGATCTGTTACCGCTGTTGACATCAATAACGTGAAGCGCTTCGGTGTGTTCAATAATGAGATAAGCACCATGCTTGAAAGAAACAGTCTTCCCAAAAAGTCCTTTTATCTGTTTATTAATTCCAAAATAGTCAAATATTGGAAGTGTTCCTTTGTAGAATTTGACTATTTTTTCTTTCTCAGGAGCAATCCCCCTTATATATGTCCTGATATCTTCTGCCAGAGTAGGCTCATTGATATGAATACTGTTAAATGTAACATTAAGCATATCCCTCAGGATTGTTGAAGTTCTGTTCATCTCTCCGATGAACAGTTTTGGCGCTTTTACCTCCTTCTTTACTGTAACGAAAGCCGATTCCCATTTCTGCACAAGTTCCCTCAGTTCAGCGTCAAGCACAGAAACTTTTTTACCTTCAGCTACTGTCCGCACTATAACCCCGTAATTCCTTGGTTTAATGCTCTGAACCAGAGATTTAAGCCTGTTTTTTTCTTCGATGCTCTCAATTTTTGAAGAGATGGACACCTTATCAGAATATGGCATCAGTACAAGGTTTCTCCCAGCAAGAGAAATTTCGGAGGAAAGCCGCGGTCCTTTTGTTGAAATAGGTTCTTTGGTTATTTGAACAATAACAGTCTGACCGGTGACCAAAACATCTGATATTTTGCCGTCTTTGTCAATATCTGGTTCCGGCTTGAACTTATGTACAGGTGGTACTTTCCCTTGTTTCTGAAGAGCCGTTTGATAGTATTTGTGCTGTGTTCTGAACTGTGCACCAAGATCGAGATAATGGAGAAAAGCATCCCGTTCGTAGCCTACATTTATAAATGCAGCATTTAGCCCGGGCATGATTTTTTTTACCTTACCAAGGTAAATATCCCCGACTGAAAATTTTACATTACGTTTTTCCTTGTTTA
>PLMC01000125.1:2860-29672 GCA_003141495.1 Bacteroidales bacterium | reverse complement strand
ACAAAGAAGAAAGGTGAACTTCTAGTGAAAAATGAAGAGGCCAACTTTAATTTCACTGCTGATCACAGAGTATTTGTGCCATATATGTGGGATTACAGAGATGGTAAAATTTTCAATTCTTCATTTGAAGCTCTATATAAAGAAATCAAAATCTCAAAATTTGCCAGTGATTCGTTAGCGTTCCTGCCTGTATTAATTGACGTCGGAAATAATAAAAAAGTAGTTATCCTGGAAGCCGATCTTGAGGAATATCCGGGTATGTACCTGAATATTAATCAGACACATATGGGATTTATGGGGGTATATGCTCCATACCCTTTAGAAGCAAAGCTAGGCGGATATGGAGGCATCAATTATATCCCAGTTAAAAGAGCAGACTATATCGCCAAGGTCAATGGCACCCGTAATTTTCCGTGGCGTATTGTTGTTATCAGTAATCAGGATAAAGAATTGCTGAATAATGATATGGTTCAGAGATTGGCTTCACCTTCGAGGATAGCAGATATTTCGTGGATCCAGCCGGGTCAGGTTTCATGGGATTGGTGGAATGACCTCAATATTTCTCATGTGGATTTTAAAGCCGGGATGAACACACCTACTTATAAATATTACATTGATTTTGCTTCTGCCAACAAAATAAAATATATCATTATTGACGGAGGTTGGTCTGAATCATTGGATCTTACCAAAGTGAAACCTGACCTTAATCTTCAGGAAATTATAGGTTATGGCAAACTGAAAGGTGTAGATGTCATTCTCTGGGCTTCATGGTATGCCGTGACACAGCAGATAGATAAAGTTTTTCCTTTATATTCTAAAATGGGGGTTAAAGGCTTTAAAATTGATTTTGTTGATCGCGATGATCAGAAAGCAGTGGCTTCTCTTTACGAGATTGCAAAGAAAGCTGCAGATTATCATTTGCTTGTTGATTACCATGGAGTTTTTAAGCCAACAGGCTTACAGAAGACTTATCCTAATGTTATCGGTTTTGAAGGTGTTAAGGGATTAGAAAATTATAAATGGGCTATTGAGGATCAGCCGCGGTATGTAGTTAGCATTCCCTATCTGCGTATGATGGCAGGTCCGATGGATTATACACCGGGTGCTATGAGAAATTCCAATAAAGCAAATTTCAGGCCGATAAACTCGAATCCGATGAGCCAGGGTACCCGCTGCCAGCAATTAGCTATGTATGTTGTATTTGAAGCGCCGCTGCAGATGCTTTCCGATAACCCTACTATCTATATGAGAGAGCAGGAATGTACTGATTTTATTACCAGTGTTCCAACCACGTTTGATGCAACTGTAGCTCTGGACGGAAAGGTAGGAGAGTATGTAGCGCTTGCCCGCAGAAAAGGAGATACATGGTTTGTGGGATCAATGAGTAACTGGAGTGTAAGAGATCTGACCCTTGACTTTTCATTTTTAGGCGATGGGGATTATCAGGCAGTAGTCTTTAAAGATGGCATTAATGCAGATCGCGATGCTACTGATTATAAAAAGGAAATAATAAAAATATCGAAGGACAGTAAACTAAACATCCATCTCGCGCCAGGTGGAGGCTGGGCCGCCAGAATTGAAAAATTAAATTATTGAGCCAATTAATAATGCAATTTAGAAATACCATTATGAAAAAAAAGGTAATTGCAATGCTTTTTGCTCTGGGAGTTTTGATTTACAGCAGTATTTCAGACTTCAATTCAGTATATGCTCAGAGCGCAATGATAAATGTATCGGCAAGGCATTGTACTTATCTTAACGGAAAATGGCAGGTTATAATTGACCCGGCAGGTGCTGGCGATTGGAGACAGGTATGGAAAGAAAGAAAGCCTGAAAAAAAAACAGATTTTTTTGAGTATTCCTTCGAAGGAGGACCTGTATTTAATGTACCCGGAGATTTTAATTCCCAGATGACAGAGTTAAAGTATTTTGAAGGAACTGTCTGGTATAAAAAATCATTTGATTATAATCCTGATAAGAACAAGAGGCTCTTTCTTCATTTTGGAGCCGTAAACTATCTTGCCGACGTCTATTTGAATGGTAATCTTTTAGGTAAGCATGAAGGAGGATTTACCCCTTTCCAGTTTGAAATTACCAATTCGGTGCATAATGGTGGAAATACAATTGTTGTAAGGGTAAATAATCAGAGGCTGAAAGATGGTATTCCCGGATTGGGCTTCGATTGGTTCAATTATGGTGGCATAACGCGCGATGTTAATCTTGTTGAAACTGGCAATTCATTTATCAGCGACTATTTTATTCAGCTTAAAAAGCATTCATTTAATGAAGTACAGGGCTGGCTTAAATTAAACGGGGCACATTCCCGGCAAAATGTGGAAATAAAGATTCCTGAATTAAAAATTGTCTGTAAATCCAAATCTGATAACACGGGTCTGGCTGAAGTTAAGTTCTCCTCCGTGTTTGAACTATGGTCACCTGAAAACCCCAGGCTTTACAAGATAATTATTCAATGTGAAACTGATACGATTGTTGACAATATAGGTTTCAGAAGTATTGAGGCTAAGGGGTCAAAAATACTTTTAAACGGGAAACCGGTTTTTCTGAAAGGTATTAACATCCATGAAGAGAATCCATTCAGGGCAGCAAGAGCATTTTCAGAATCGGATGCTTCGATTCTTTTAACATGGGCGAAAGAATTAGGATGCAACATGGTTCGATTGGCTCACTATCCGCACAACGAACATATGATCAGATTGGCTGAAAAAATGGGAATTATGATATGGGACGAAATACCGGTATATCAACAAGTTGAATTTTCCACTCCGGAAGTAAGTGATAAAATGGATCTGATGATGCGCGAGATGGTCAACAGGGATAAGAACCGATGTGGAGTTATAGTTTGGAGCCTTTCTAATGAAACCAGCCCCTCCCCAAGCCGGGACAGAGCATTGGTAAACCTTTCTGATAAATGCAGACAACTGGATTCAACAAGGCTTATTACTTCTGTTATTAATGATCAGATTTACAATAATAATGCGATAAATGTATGGGATACTCTTTACAGGCATTTTGATATCATATCATTAAATGAATACCTGGGCTGGTATGTCCCGTGGCAGGGGCGACCAGGAGACGTAAAATGGAATTTTGTTTGTAAAGATAAACCCATAGTTATTTCTGAATTTGGGGGCGAAGCACTTTATGGAAACAACAATGGGCCAAAAGATGAAGCGGCGAGCTGGAGTGAAGAGTATCAGGAACAGATTTTTAAAGATCAGGTGGAGATGTTAAAAGCAATACCAGATCTTTGCGGAACCTTCCCGTGGTTGCTGGTAGATTATCGTTCGCCAGGAAGAATGCACCCTGTTTATCAAAACGGGTGGAATCGTAAAGGGTTGCTCTCCGACCATGGCGATAAAAAGAAAGCGTGGTATATTCTGAAAGCTTATTACGAGAGTACTAAAAATAATTACTGAAATATCAGAAAATAGTTGAACATAAGGCTGATATCATTATAAACTCCTGAAGATTAGCTCCAGAGCCTGTCGTGGGACCGTTTATCATTCCATTCGGGTGTTGGTTCAAAGTAACCATTTGCATTCGGGCTCAGATGTTTCTTTAACTCTTCCTCATTCAGTTCAATTCCTAATCCAGGTGCAGAAAGCGGTACATTAGCAAAACCTTTTGTAATCAACTGTCGGCCGTCGGTTGTTTTAACCAGGTTTTCCCACCAGGGGACATCTATATTATGGTGTTCACATGCTAAAAAGTTCTGCGTAGCTGCAGCGCAGTGTATATCAGCCATAAAAGAAACCGGTGTTCCTGCCTGATGTATCGCCATTGCTATCCCAAGCTCTTCAGCATAATCGCCAATTTTTTTTGTCTCTAAAATACCGCCACTGGTGGCTATATCGGGATGAACAATATCAATAGCATGGATGTCTATCAGAGGCTTAAAGTTTTTTAACAGGTAAATATCTTCCCCTGTAAGCATGGGTGTCTCCAATGCATCTGACAATGTTTTCCATTGATTTGTTAAATCCCAGGAAAGAAGATCTTCCATCCAGGCTAATCTGTATTTCTCTAGTGCTTTTCCTAAACGTATTCCATTATTTAAATCAAAATGGCCAAAATGATCCGTAGAGAGCGGAATGTCATATCCAACTATATTACGTACATTTTCTACTATTCTAACCAATTCTTCCAGCCCTTTATCGGTGATTTGTATCTGTGTAAAAGGGTGTTTTGCATTTTCGTATGACATGTAATCGCCCTGCCATTGTTTAAGGTCGCCATTGTTGAGCCAGAATTTCTGATTCACTAAAGTTCCGGGTATATTTATGAGCTCCGAGATAGACAAATCCATTTTCAACCAGGTATATCCCTGCTCTTCTGTACGATACTTAATCAACTTTATTTGTTCTTCAGTTGATTTAGCTTCGGGAGTATCTGCATATAATCTTATCTTATCACGATATCTGCCACCCAATAATTGCCAGACCGGTACCCCATAAGCCTTGCCACACAAGTCCCAGAGAGCCATTTCTACACCACATACTCCGCCTGCCTGCCTGCTCTGACCTCCAAACTGTCTGATAATTTTAAATATCATCTCTACATTACATGGGTTTAGACCCAGGATACGACTTTTTAACATAAGTGCATATCGGGGATCAGCTCCATCCCTGACTTCGCCCAAACCACAAATGCCCTGATTTGTATCAATACGAATAATCGCTGTACCTCCCATAGCCGCAGTTAAAGCATAACGCATATCCGTGATCTTAAGTTCTGAAGGATTTGAGGCCCGTTGGACGTTAGATGTTGTCTGGGCTATGGTATCTTCGATCGACAATTTCATCAATCCTCCCAATGCGATACCTCCAAGGGCTGCTTTCTTGAGAAAACTCCGGCGATTATTTGATGTTGAAGGATTTGCAATTTCAACTTTGATGGCTTCAGCTTTTGCTTTTTCCTGATTTATGTTTTTGTCAGTAATCTGCTTTATGATACTTTTCATTTTTTCAATTTGTTAAATAATGATTTCATTAAGAACTTTTTCGTCACCAAGGCACAAAGACACGAAGCAGCACAAAAAATAACAGTTTTAATGATAAACGTATTGTGATCCTTGAAGCCTTATTGTATTGCTGCCAATTTAGTTTCATTAATAGTTTCTTTCTTTAAGATAATTGTCCAGCTCTTCCTTTGACATCGGAAGTTTGCCAGGGTAATTATTTAGCCAGTTCAGAAAGTCCTTTTTTATCTCTTCACTCCACTCACTGTCAATCTGACCTGTAAGGTATTTCTTTTCACGCAACCGCTGATGCCCGAATTCGTCACGAAGTGCTGTAAATTCAGATGTCAATACTAGCTCTTCAACCAGGTATGCCGGAATAAAGATCACTCCATATTTTTTGGCAAGAACAACATCTCCCGGCAAAACGGTGGCACGTCCTATCCGTATGGGGGCATTGATAGAAGTAAGCATCATTTGCTGAATGTAAGAAGGGTCTTCTCCTTTTATCCAGCCGTTAAATCCTTTAATCTCCGAGAGCCCTTCCTGATCTCTTACCGATCCGTAAAAAATAACACCTCTCTGAGATTTTGCATATATTGAATTTCCAAGATTATCGCCGATTAATGTTCCGTCTGCAGTTTTACCATATCCGTCTGCCACATAAACATCCCCATTGATCAGTATATCTATCGGCCATGAATTTGTTCCGCCTTTCTGGGTCCTGTTTTCAATTTTACCCTGTTCTCTGATTTGTTTTTCCAGATCAGGCCTCAAAGGCATATACTGGGCAGTCACAACACGTCCGGTCATTGCCTGATCAGGATTGATTATTATCCAATCACCTTCGAACTGGTTTTGAAAACCCTTATTTCTCAAAACTCCCCATGCTTCTTCAATCGAGATATTCTTAAGTCTTTCGAGAAGAGCATCAGATACTTTAGGACGGCCGTCGGGAAAACGCTCTCCTTTCCATTCTGGTGTTAATGCTTTAATATATTCAGGCGATGAACCTATATTCTGGCCGTACAGAAGAAAGCAGCTCAGGAAAATGGCTGATACCATCAGGATTCTTTTATTCATGATATATATATTTAATTTACGGAAGATTTTTATTGATTATGTTTTTAAAAATCTATCATTGCTTTCATAACTCCATCTCTGTAACCTGCAACCAGGTCAAACGCTTCTTTTGTTCTTTCGAAAGGGAAGCGATGTGTAACCATATTATCAATTGTAATTAATCCGTTTTTCATCATTTCAAGAGTCTGTTCCACACAATCCACCTGCCTTCTTATAAACTGAAGCGATATCTCTTTTCGTCGTGTTTTTTCCACATTCAAAGACCACCATTCGAATTCAGGTATACCAACGACAATTAGTTTTCCTCCTGGTTTAAGCAGTTCAACAGCCTGGTCTAGTGTCTCCTGTTTACCACAGCATTCAAAAGCCACATCAAGACCCGAAGGCTCCTCATGCATTATTTTTCCAATAATGTTCTCTTTCGTGGGGTTACAGGTGAAAGAACCTTCCCTTTGTGCGATTGCAAGACGCTCATCTATCAGGTCTGTAACATAAATTTTATTGACACCGTTTGCTTTGGCTGCCAGCATAACACTCATTCCGATGGGCCCGTATCCGAATATACCTGTATTCAAACCCTTAACACCTCCGGATTTTTTTTCTGCATATACCCCAATAGCAAGAGGTTCTGAAATTGAACCATGATCGGTTGTCAGCTTACCGGTGAGCGGGAAACAGCTTTTTTCAGGCATCACAATGTATTCCATAAGACATCCTTCTGCCTGACCCGGGCAACCCAGGAACCTGAGATTACGACAGGTGTGGTGTCTGCCTGCAAGGCACTGATCACATTCATAACAGGGCATCGCGGGATCAATTGCGACTTGATCGCCATGTTTTACTCTTTTCACAGAGTTACCGACTTCAACAACAACTCCTGCTCCCTCGTGTCCTACGGTAAACGGGTATTGTACTTTTTGAGAGCCAATCTGGCCCTGTGTATAATAATGAATATCAGATCCACAAATACCAAGAACCGACATTCTTATTTTAACGTCATTTGAATTTACCAGTTTTGGTTCTGGAATATCCCTCATTTCCATATTCCTGATACCTGTGAGCATCATTGCTTTCATGGCTTTCCTTTTTATGTACAGCAAATATAAATATATGTCAGTATATTCTTCATGGCTTTGCGGCTTTGCGGCAAAAAGGATTCTGATAAAATTGGTTTCCCGCTTATAGCTAATGTTAAAATTAGTAAATTCACGACATAACTGCATTTAAATTTTTGGACTAATGAGAAAAATTTACGGAATAGGAGAAACTGTTTTTGACATTATTTTCAAAAATGAGCAACCTCAGGCCGCTAAGGCAGGTGGAGCAATGCTCAATAGCACAGTTTCACTGGGAAGGATAGGTTTGCCGGTTTCTTTTATCAGTGAGTATGCAAGCGACAATGTTGGCAAAATTATAGATAACTTTCTTTCAGAAAACGGAGTAGGAACAGCCTATGTTGACCATTATAAAGATGGTAAAACAAAACTTGCCCTTGCGTTTCTAAATGAAAGAAATGATGCGAGTTATACTTTTTACCAGGATTATCCTGAAAAAAGATTAAGCATTGATCTTCCTGTGATCTGGAAGGATGATATAATCGTTTGCGGTTCCATTTATTCTATTACCCGTGAAATAAGGAAGAAGTTCATGAATCTGATAACTAAAGCAAAAGAAAACGCTGCAATTGTAATCTATGATCCGAATTTCAGACCTTCACATTCTTCTGATCTTGAAAAGCTTATGCCGATGATAATAGAGAATATGCAAGCTGCAAAGCTGGTGAGGGGTTCAAATGAAGATTTTAAAAACATATTTGGAACAAATACTCCCGATGAGGCCTGGAATGCAGTAAGAAAATATTGTAACTGCCTGGTATATACTGCAAACTCTGAAGGAGTTTATGTAAGAACGATCAGTTATTCAGGAAAGTTTGGTGTAAAAGCCATTAAACCGCTAAGTACAATCGGAGCAGGAGATAATTTTAATGCAGGAATGATAGCAGCAATCTATTTGAATCAAATCACCTCCGACAGGCTTGATAAAATGGGAGAGGAGGATTGGTCAAAAGTTATCTCAATGGGTGTTGATTTTGCTACCAACGTATGCCTTTCCTATGAAAATTATATTTCTCTGGAATTTGCTAAAGAATTGAAAAGCAGGCAGGTCATTTAACCTCTGTGTTTCTCAGTGTTTCTCTGGGTCACTCTGTGTAATAAAAAGTGAAGAACTGTCACAGAGGTTCACAGAGGAATTCACAGAGTTTCACAGAGAAAAAATCAAAGAAACTCAGATTGGTTTGGCATTGGTAAGCAGATATTTCTCTGCTTCAAGTGACCAGATATAATCGTTTTTTGAAACAATTTTGTGCAGGCCGGAATAAAATGCATCATTTTTCCCTAAATCACCAAGGGCTGAAAGAGCCACAAGCGGCATTGATATATTTGTGTAAATCAGTTTTTTACCACCAGGAATCTGGGGGAGGTTGAGCGTGGTTTCAACTACTGAATCGAGTCCCCCGACATGAGTGATCATGATTGCCGGATTGATCTTCCCTTCACCCATCAGTTTCAATGATTCCCTCATATCGTCAGTATTACCTCCGGAAGTACCAACTATATGTGTAAAAGCATAATGGACATTATAGAAATTAAACTCGGCTTTAAACTCCGGATTAACAGGACCGGCAAAAAAATTAAGACATCCATCGAATCCCAGGATTGCATCCCCAAGTTCAATTACAGGCTTAACAGGTGCAAAAATAAAAACGTCATCAAATCCTTTATCGCCAGTGAGATCGCGCAAATGTCTGGCAGGATCTTTCATCTTCCCCGTATTAACATAAACCAATTGAATTCCCTCTTTTCTGGCATGTTCAGGTGTAAAAATTGAGGAGGCTCTTACCAGCCGGTTATCATCAATATCAGTAACTATAAGCAACGCGGGTTTTCTGTCCTGGTGTAAAGCATAATCGATAGCACCAAGTCCCATTGGACCTACACCCGCAAGTATTGCCATATTTCCTCCTGCACGGATTCCCATATTATGCTTATAAGTTCCCGGAGGTGTATGATAACTGGCATGAAATGCACCAATTATACAGGACATTGGTTCGGAAAGGGATGCAGGAAAATAGGCTTCTCCGGCATAAGGTAAAAGACAATCGGCTTCCATAACAATAGGTGGAATTATTATGTGAGTTGCATCTCCGCCGATGAACCGGAAGGAGTATCCAGGTGCATTAAGAGTGCCCATCTGGTTCATGGCAGGTTGAATAGAGAATTTCTGCCCTGACTTAAATTTAGATTGCCATTTTTTCCCGACTTTCAGAATTACCCCGGCAAATTCATGACCAATTATAGTTGGATTTATATTAACATCATTTGGAATACGCTTATGATCAGCTCCCTGAAGAGCTGCTTTATGCGAGGACATGCATATACTGTCGGAGATTACACTGGCAAGGATCTCATCATCCTTCAATTCAGGTAGATCGAATTCTTCGAGTCTGAGATCTTTCTTGCCATATATTCTAATAGCTTTTGTCTTCATTTATAGTCTGATCTTAAAAAATTTAAAACCCACCCTGTGCCCTGTGTCTTCTATCCCAGCATCACCTGTCCCCCGGTTACGGGAATAGCCTGACCTGTTTCGTATTCCTGATCAATAATATACAGAATTGCTTTCATCACATCTTCCAGTTTACATCCTCTCTTCAACAGCACTTTATCCTCATAATACTTCCTTACTTCATCAATGCTTTTAGCTCCGGGGACTTTACCTGTTTTAAGATACTGAACGAATAACCCGTTGTTCGGATCGGACCACAGCGGACCTTCGTAAAAATTGCCCGGACAAATGGAGTTAACCTTTATTCTGAATGGGGCAAGTTCCATTGCAAAAGATTGTGTGAGCCCTATACCACCGAATTTAGCTCCCGCGTAGGCAAAATTGCGGTTACTTCCCCTAAGTCCTGATTTCGAATTGATCTGAATTATATCGGTGAAATATCCGGGTTTCTCCTGATTCTGAAGTTTCATAACTTCTGAAGCATATTTTGCACAATGAAAATATCCTTTGTAATTTACTTCAGTCATTTTGGAAAAAGTTTCAGAGTCCATTTCATCAAGGCCCCCGGCCTTTAGAATTCCTGCATTGCTTATAATAAGATCCAGTCCGCCAAACTCACTGACAGTTGTAATGATCAGATCTCTGACCGAGCCAGAATCAGAGACATCAGTCCTGACAAAAATTGACCTGTTCTGTGATTTTTTAGATGATAATAAGGAAACAAAGGATTTGCCTTTTTCCTCATTCAGGTCGGCAATAATGATATTCATGTTCAATGCGAACAACGATTCTGCAATGCCTGCTCCGAATCCCTGGGCTCCTCCTGTTACAATAGCAATTTTATTATTCAGCTTATTTCCGGAGCCTGTTGTCTGGGCTACTTTTCTCCTGTAGTTTTCAACTTCCCACTGATCAATAAATGCCACCTGCTCAGGAATAAGGAATTTAATTCCGCCACAGAGAGATGCATAGTAGCTTATTTTTATCAGGTCTTCATAAACATCGAGGCAGGCTTCCGCATTAGCAAAGGTTTCACCAATGGCAAAAACGCCCATATCTTTAATTATAAATACCTTAGGCAAGTAGTCATATTCGCTTATGAAGTGAGGCAACTGGTACCTGAATGAATCGAGGATCTTTTCGGCAGTTGATGATTGTTCGATATATAAATACCTGGTTTTACAGTAAACAATAATATCTGGAGTAAGTGGTAAAGAGATTTTGTGAAACTCCTGCTGGTTCTTATAGAACATGGCAATGAGTGAGTTATTTCGATATCTTATTATCTCTGGTTGTTCCTCTGAAAGAAGAATCCGTATGGTCGGCAGAACTTTATTGAGAATTGGGTTATATGGTAAGACTGAGAAATCGGAAATTGGAGGTACCTGTTCTTTAATTTTCAATATTATATCGTCATATATCTTTTTAATCTCTTCTGTTGTGTCAGCGCCAACAAAAGAGCCGTGATTTTCAAGAAATATAATCTGTGGATCGTGAGAGAACTTCTCACGATATGATACTATTTCTGATTCAAGTTTCTTAAAAAGCGTATATCCGGGATCGGTATATGGTACAAACAGAACACTCTCTCCAAACAACTTTTGAGTCAGGCTCTTTGCATTCCTGCTGCATAGTATTCCGTTTATTTGGGTGGGATGGAGGTGTACTATATATTTATATTGAATGATCTCATGCAGCGATGTCTCAACTGATGGTCTCCTGATATTCCCGGGGTCGAGTATACTCCGGTACAATTCATCTTTTACCTGTTCTTCCCTTATTACCGGGTCTTCAGAATAAACTCCCGAGGATATAATATGAAGTTTCTTCCTGCTTAAAGAAACAAGTCCATCTTCGTTCAGTTCAGCGAGAGCCTGTCCGCTTGCTTTAATCCATATCGTTTCATCGTCCTTGAACGAAGTGTTTCCTCCTCCGGCGATCACAAAATCTTTATTGCTTCCATAATACCTGGAAATCTCAATCAGTTCTTTTATTTCAGGTTTCATTTTCATATTTGTTTAAAAAATATTCAATTACCAGTTGCCCGAGATTTATCAGTTCCCTCATTTGGTTTATGCTGTGGGTTCCATCGGGTAATACATACCCCTGCCTTCCGTCAGCTCTAAGGTACTGATGTGCAGCAATAACACAGACTCCTTCCCAGGCTATCTTTTTTAACGATTCATTAAGAGGTTTTGAGCCCCTTGTTGTTACAGTCAAAGGCATCATCTCAGGAGTATTGTGCTCAGTGCCAAAGGTTATAATAAAACCTTTTTTATGAAAGAATTCCACAAAGTTTTTAAGGATGTCAGCATCATTTCTGCACGGAATAAGTTCAATACATTCTATGCCAAGTTGTTTAAGTGAATTATAAAGTTTTTCCGGATCAGACTCAAATTCCGTACATTTTCCTGAAGGATCATCAAGTAAAACAGGATAACATGGTATTCCTCCTGCTTTGATTATGATCCTGACGATTTTTTTTAGTTCGAGGAATGAGTTTTCATCCTCTTCAACAAATGCAGCGCCACCGCTTTTCAGCAGATTAGATCTTATTTCATTTTCAAGCGCAGCCGGATTTTGCATGCCTGATTTTGATTTTTTACCGCCATACAGGTTTTCAAGAAAATGAAGTTGTTCATCACTTTCAGGGGATATTGTAACTGCAAGTTCCCTCAAAGCTTTTGCTATGTGCCGCTCCCGAACCAGTTCATGTGCGTACTCCTTTTTGATTGTTTCATAGGAAAGTTTCAAAGCAGGTTTTTCGTGTTCGATCAGTTGGTTCAGTTTTGATATCATAGATTTTATCTGAGCCTGGCTTTCTTTTTTGACGTTTCTGAGCTGTATCTTTTGCATCCAGCCAACCTGAAAAGGATAATCAAGACCCTTCCCGCTGAAATAGATTCTCCCGGGATTATTAGGATCATTAATCCTTATTCCTTTTTTCTGTTCTTCTTTAAGAAGTCCTATAAATTCAATATTAAATAATGGGAAAATCTTATTTTTCAGGCAGCCGTTGTGAAAAGCATTATAACCATCGGTCACATAAAAATCATTAATGCCCAGAACAGCTATTTTTTCTTCAACAGCCATTTTGAAAGCCGTATCGAGAGCATTGAATGAACTGAATGAATATGGTGTATGAATATGTCCGTTTGCCTCCCTAAATTCCGGAAAAGAGATTCCGGTCATCTCTTTATGCAACAGATCAAATGAGGGAAACCCTGAGAGGAAATTCTTCATTTATGATCTAGATTTTGGTTTCTAATTTAAGATCTGTCAGATATTTATTTATTCTGGCAATTTCTTCGTTATTCAATTTAAAATCTGCAGCTCTGACATTCTCAAGAACCTGGTCGGCATTTCTGGCACCAGCCAGTGCACAGGTAATTCCTGGTTGCCTGAGAGTCCAGTTGAGTACTAGCTGAGAAAGAGTAACATTAAGTCCGGCTGCAATTTCACTAAGATTCTCAATGAGCTTCATTATCCTTGAAAAATTCGGCTCCCTGTAATAAATTGTGCCAGGTCTGGTATCTCCTTCATTAAAAACATGTCCATGTTTGATTTTACCTGTCAGAAGACCTCTCTGGAGAGGACTGTAAGCCAGTATTCCTATATTATTGTTTATGCAATAAGGAACAATATCATTTTCGATTGATCGGTTTACCATGCTGTAAGGCACCTGGTTTGAAGCTATATGATAAGTTTTCCCAGCTTCAATCATGAGTTGCTGCGGATAATTGCAAACAGCTCCTGCTCTTATTTTTCCTTTTTTAACAAGATATTCAATTGCTTCCATTGTTTCGGAGACCGGAGTTGTCTTATCAGGCCAATGTATCTGGTAAAGATCAATAAAGTCGGTTCCCAGACGTTTCAAACTCTGATCACAATCGGAAATCACCTTAGCTTTGGACGAATATTTGTAAATATCTACATCTTTTCCTGAATTATCCTGTGAGGCGAAGAAGAACTCTCCTTTTTTCTCAACCCAGGTAAGACCGAACTTTGTAAGTATCTGAACTTTATCCCGTTTTCCCCTTATGGCCTTTCCAACGAGTTCTTCGCTTAAACCGAATCCATAAACAGCCGCAGTATCTATTGTTGTCATTCCGTGATCCACTGCTGTTTCAATAGCATTAACCGCATCTTTCGAGTCGGCGCCGCCCCATTGCCATCCCCCGATAGCCCAGGCTCCGAATGCCAGTTCAGAGACTTTTATGTCTGATTCACCAAGAGTTCTGTGTTCCATATTCAATTAAGTTTTAATATTTTCTAATTATTTTTTTCCTCTTCTCCTGGTTTTTGCCTCATTCCGCTAACCCCATTTGGTTTAGGTGACCTCACTCTAAATCCTTCTCCTAAGGCAGGAGAGAAGCCTTTTCCTACCAGTTCAGAACCTCATCCGGTACATTCAGCAAGGAGTCACAAATCCAATCAGCCCCTTTGAGTGCTGCCGTTTCAAATGATGTTGTTACTGCAAGACACCTGCATCCGGCTTCTTTACCGGCTTTTATACCACTTATAGCGTCTTCAACAACCAGACAATCAGCGGAATTTAAACCAAGACTTCCGGCAGCTTTCAGGTAAATTTCCGGAAACGGTTTTTTCTTCTTTACATCAAGACCAGTAATAATTGAGTCAAACGTATTTTGCGATAGTCCGATCTCCTTAAGATTTATCTCCATTTTTATCGCGTCGGCACTTGTAACCAGAGCCAATTTGAGACCTTTATTCCTGCATCTTGAAATGAACTCATGAGATCCGGGTAAAGGAAATAGTTTCCCTCTGACAATTTTTTTGTAAATATTATATGTTCTGGCTTTAACTTGCTCAATATCAACCATAATACCATGTTTCTCAGCAACACCTCCGATGTATCTGTTTTCCCCCATACCAACAAAAGGTTGAAAATCCTCTGGCGATACAATTATCCCAATTTCGCTGAACATCATAATTGCTGCTTTACAGATAAAAGATTCGGAATCGACAAGGACTCCATCCATATCAAAAAGCACACCTCTTATCATCTGAATAATCTTTCTAATTCCAGTATCCTGGCTTTATCAAGTGGTCTTCTTTTCCCGGTCATTTCTGTCATCAATGTCATCTTTGCTGCATTTTCCAGCACCTCAATTTTATCAAAGGCCTGAAGAATATTTGAACCGGTTGTCAGTATCCCGTGATTTTCAAGTAAGAGAACATCTGATTTCAGGATATTCTCAGCTGCAACTTCAGCCAGTGCCCTTGATCCCATTACTGCATACCTTACTAAAAGAGGATCGCCGAGTATTGCTTTGGCTTCTGCAGTAAGCTTAGTATTTATTTTAGCTTTTATTGCAGTGAAGAGGGAAGCGAATACAGGATGAGCATGTACAATTGCAAGCACATCTTTCTTCTTCCTGTAAATGGCAAGATGCATTTCAGTTTCAATTGATGGTTTAAGATGTGGTGTCAGGTTCTCTCCTAAGATATTTATAATGCCGACCTCTTTCCACTTCATTCTTCCCTTATCTGTAGCTGAAGGTGTTATCAGGATTATTTTTTCAGAGACGCGCAGGCTGATATTCCCGCCCGAAGTAGTTGTAAGAGCATGTTTGTACAGACGTCTCATGAACCTTGCTACTTCCTTGCGTTCAGCTTTGTATTTATCCTTGATTTCCATGAAGCGACTAACTGACTAGGTCTATTATACCATTGAGAATATAGCGGGGCCTGTACGGAAACTGGTCTATGCCTTTATGATCGGTAATACCACTTAGAACAAGTAAGGTGTCAATTTCAGATTCAAGACCGCACCTGATATCAGTATCCATCCTGTCGCCTATAACGATTGCATCTTCTCTTTTAACACCAAGCCGTTTAAGAGCGCTTCGCATCATAAGAGGATTAGGTTTACCTACAAAATAGGCTTTCTTGCCGGAAGCTATCTCAATCGGAGCAATCAGCGCTTTTGTCGATGGGGTAATCCCCACTTCGACCGGACCGCTGATATCAGAATTTGTTCCTATCAATTTTGCTCCATTAATCACAAGATTTACAGCCAGTTCCACTTTTTCAAAATTATAACCGTGCGTTTCTCCGACAACAACATAGTCGGGATTTACATTATTAACGCTGTAACCTACACTGTACAAAGCATGAATAAGTCCAGCGTCACCAATAATATATGCGCTTCCATTTGGTTTCTGATTTGAAAGGAAACTGGCAGTGGCAAGCGCACTTGTATAAAAATGATCTTCGCCAACATCAATCCCCAGTCTTTTCAACTTTTCGTGGAGTTCTTTTGGGGTTCTTTCGCTGGAGTTGGTCAGGAACAGGTATTTCTTTCCAGAAGATTCAAGCCATGCCAGAAAATCAGTTACCCCGGGAAGGAGCCTGTTGCCATGGTATATTACACCATCCATATCGATTATGAACCCGGTTTTTCCTTTTATGTTCTCTAACACATTTTCCATACTTCTTGAATTTATAAGCAAAGATACCTATGATTTCTGGATTTTTTTTATCCCTGAATCTGCTTAGTATCTTCCCTCATGTACAAAAGGTGCAATAAGGTCGGTAAAATGATCAGAAGAAGAGGAAGTGCAACTATAAAACCACCTATAACTGCAATTGCAAGCGGTTGATGCATTTGTGCACCTGTCCCTATGCCAATAGCTAGTGGCATTAGCGCAATGATCGCTCCCAGTGCTGTCATAAGCTTTGGCCTTAAACGTGTTGAAATTGCATAAACCAGAGATTCATCTACGGTTCCAGTTAATCGGTTTGTAGTGAATTGTTGAAACGTAAAGATTGCATTTTCGCCAATTATTCCTACAATCATAATCAATCCTGTATAACTGCCCACATTCAATGGCGTATTTGTAATGAAAAGAGCAATCAGGCTTCCCGAGATCCCCAGTACTGCAATAAACAGTATTGAACAGGCTGCCCTGAAATCTTTGAAAAGGAATAGCATAAGTGCAAACACCAGCAGGCTTGACAATATCAGGATCATCAGGAGTTCCCTGAATGATTTCTGCTGATCGGCATATTCGCCGCCATATTCAATATTATAACCCTGCGGAAGGAATATTTTGGAGTCAATAGTTTTCTGGATCTCCTTCATGGCGCTGCCAAGATCCTTGTTATTTAACCTTGCTGTGACGATAGAAACTGATTTCAGATTATCCCTGTTGATTTCAGCTACTCCCTCTTTTAGACTGATAGAAGAAAGTGTAGCCAGAGGAGTAAGTTTCCCATCGGGGAGGAAAACAAACTGACTTTTGATATTTTCAAGACTGTTTGTAGTGCTATTAGGGTAAATCATCCTTATTGCAGTCATCTGCTCTTTCTCAAGGATGCTTCCGATTATATTTCCCTCAACCATTGTCTGAAGCTGAAACTGGAATGAAGCAGGCGAGATTTTGAACTGTGCAAGCTTCTGCTGATCGGGAACAACTTCTATAGAGGGACCGGCAATAACAACACCATCAAATACATCCTCAACACCTTCGATCTTTTCAACCTCTTCTGAAACCTTTTTTGCCAGTCCATTCAGTATATTCTGATCACTTCCGAATATCTTAATCTCAATAGGTTGAACAGATGCCATCAGATCACCGAGCATGTCTCCGATTACCTGCCCGAAATCAATCTGGAGTGCAGGTTGGGTTGCCTCGATCTGCTTTCTGATATCATCGATTACATCAACAGTACTTCTTTTCCTGTTGTCTTTCAGATGTATAAGATAGTCGCCATCATTAGGTTCAGTTATGAAAAACCCCATCTGGGCGCCTGTCCTCCTTGAATAGGTTGCAACCTCAGGTATCTTTACAATTATTTTCTCAACCTCAACTANNGATCCTTCATCCATTTCAGGAAGGAAGCCCGTTTCGAGATGAGGAAGAATGTAAATAATTGATAAAAGCAGTAACAGTATGAAAAGGATGCTTAATGAAGGCCGGCGCAGGAAAAAACTTACCCAATTTCTTTTTTTTGTCTTTCTGACATCAGGCTTCTTCTTTTCAGAAAATAGTGATCTTAAATTTGAAAACCATAGATATATTACCGGTAGCCCTATCCATGTTACAAAGAAGGAACAAACCAGTGTTATGATCATTGTATTTGTAAGTACATTGAAATAGGCGCCTGCCACGCCACCCAGTAGCATAAAAGGTACGAATATCACAATGGTACTTATGGAGGATCCGACCATTGATGGCATGAGATATTTTATTGCCTGGTGAACAAGCTGATTTGAGGGCCTGTCAGGAAATTCTTCATGGGTCCGGTGAATCTGTTCCACAACAACAACAGCATCATCAATAATTAGACCTATTGCAGCGGCAATAGCCCCGAAGGTCATAATATTCAGAGTATATCCGATACAATAAAGAACAATTATAGAAAGAAGCAGGGTGACAGGAATTGTCACAAGAATTGTAGCGCTGGCTCTAAAGGATCTTAAAAACATTATTGCCACAAGGAGGGCCAGGAGAAGTCCCAGCCAGATACTGTCGTTGACGCTTTTAATGGCATTATTTACAAAGTCTGCCTGGTCATAATACAAAGAAACATGAACGTCGGTTGGAAGGAGTTTCTCAAGTTCTTTCTTCTTTGATGCAACATTTTCCGAAAGATTAATCAGATTTGCACCGGGTTGTTTAAGTATCGCCACCAGGAGGCCCTGGCGCCCGTTTGCATTGATCCTTGTATACTCAGTTCTTTCTCTGATATTTATATCAGCAACATCTTTAAGTTTTATTAGTCTTTTGCCATCGTTCCGCAGAACAACATTTCCGACATCATTCAGGTTATAAAGTCCAGCGTCTGTAATACTCAGATACAGTCGCCGGTAATCGGTAAGAAAACCATTTGAGGTAATAAAGTGATTCTGGTTCAACATATCCCTGATGATTTCAGGAGTTATGGAAAAGGTGCTCATCTTAAGCTGATTAAGCTCAATCCAGTACTCTTTTGTTTTTCCACCTATGATACCAACAGATGAAACGCCATCGATCTGGGATAAAAAGGGTTTGATTATATAGGTTGCTATGAGGTTTAGTTCTATAGGTGTTTTTTTATCACTTTCTACTGTAAATCCAATAACCGGCAGAATAGACGGATTCATCTTTTCAACCTGTATCTGAACATCCATGGGAAGGGAATTTTTTATCTGCGAGATACGCGATTCGAGCATCTGCTGATTTACATTTATATCGGCACCCCAGTTCAGAAATGCAGAGATTTCACAGGTTCCCCGGCTTGTGGTGCTCCTTAATATCTTTAGATCAGGGACCTGCTTAATAGCATCCTCCAATGGTCTGGTGACTGTTACCATCATTTTATCGACAGGCTGTTCTCCGTCATCTGCAATGACTTTTAATTTTGGGAAGGTGATTTCGGGGAAAAGTGAAACCTGAATCTGTCCATAGAGAAAAATTCCACCCACAATAATGACTGCCAGAATAACAGATATCGGATTCTTATATGACAGGAAGAAATTCTTCATGCTTTCATTCCTTTATTATTGTTACCCTGGCAGTGTCGGATAACCCGTAATTACCGGTCAACACTATTCTGTCTGAAGGGAGGAATCCGGGATTGATTATTTCAACTTCTTCATTATTTTCAAATCCTTTACTCACAATAATTTTAATTGCGGTACTGTCGTTCACCAGCTTCATTACCCAGAATTCACTCTGGGCTTCATTGCCCAATACAGCTTTTTTCGGCAGAATCATAGCTTTCTCATTGGTAGATTTGACCAGATTGATACTAGCTATCAGGTTGCCGGGAAGCCGGTCAGTTGATTGTGGTTTGACAACATATCTGATGGTCTGCGATTGAATATCCATTTCAGGCAGTTTCCGGGCTATAGTACCATTAATATGCCGGTTATCAGGAAGAATGATCATGCAGTTCATGTTTTTTTCAATATACCTGTCGAGCTCAAAAGGTACATCCATAATAAAAACCAGGCTGTTTTGTTCCGATACAACGGCCATTTCATCGCCTTCCTGCACAAAATCCCCTTTTTGATAGCTGATAGAATTTATTACGCCTTCCTTATGAGCAGTAATGTTTATTAATCCTTTAAAACTAAAACTGGAATCCTCAAGAGCTTTTTTATCGAGCGCCATTGCTTCCCGTGTCCTGATGGTAAAAAGTAACTGATCTGCGGCAATAAAATCGCCGGGATTAATTAATATTTTCTCAATGGTTCCCGTAGTTGTAGCCCTGATGATACTTTTATTCATAAAGGTTGCAACTGCAGGTAAAGGAACTGATGATGTGACTGATTTGTATGCAACAGGAACTATAGTGACAGGTGTTCTGACTTCAGTTACCTCTTCAGCCTTCTGTGGTGTATGATTACAAGATATAAAAAGCATCATTATCCCGGAAAACATAAATAAAAGGAATCTGGATCTGCTATGTTTAAACATCACTTTCTTTTTTTATTGAGTCAGTAGAAAATTCATTTCATTGATAACCTGGAGCTTTTGCATTTTGATCAGGTTGATGCTTCTGCTGGTTGTTTTGAAATTTTTGATAGCATTGATATATTCTGTCATCTGGATGATTCCCGCTTCAAGTTGCTCTTTTAATGTGTTTACAAGCTGTTCCGACGTTCTAAGCTGGTTTTCAATCTGAGAAGACATCTCGTTTAAAGAATTGAGCTCGATGTTGAGTTGTTGAATTTGCTGGAAGTACTGTTTGTAGTAGGTATCCATATAAGCCTGCCTGCTGTTTTCATTAAACTCGAGTTTCTGTTTCTCTAAACCTCTTTGTTTGCCGTCATACACAGGAATACTAAGGCTAACACCAGCACTGTAACCAAAATGATTATAGAAATTCCAGGGATTGCTTGTAAGAAAACCAGCATCAGCAAACCAGTTTATTTTTGGTTTATATCGTATGTCAATGGCTGCTTTTTCGTTTTCGATCCTGATACTGTCAATTTTATACTGAATATAAGCCGGAGATTTTGTAATATCCGGGGTCCCTTTCATTTCAATCTTAGGATCAGTCAGTTCATACCAAGTGGAATCATTTAATCCGCATAATTGACCGAGAAGCATAAGGTCTTTTCTGTATTGGCTTTTAATCTGGGTGACAAGCATTTCCTCCGACTGGGTCTCGACTAGTAAAGAGAGAAAGTCGGTCTGCTTGGCTATGCCGTTTTTAACAAACTGTTTTACTATAACATTTTCTTTTTCCAGGAGTTCAAGAAAGTTCTTATTAAATATGAAGTCGGTATAGCCTGAAAATGAGGTGAGATATTGATCTGTAATGACCTTTTTCAGCTCATTTATGGAGATTTGGGATGAATTATTTAAGGTTCGTTTTTGAATATCCACAGCTTCATATTTATTATTAATCTCTCTCTTATTAAAGAGTTGTTGTGATACCCCCATGACCGCGGTATAGTTACCCTGATCAGTGACGATCTCATCATATCCGAAATTTCGGTAAGAGGGAGCGTAGAGGAGTTGGGATTTAACTTCTACAAGTGGATTTTTTGCTGCCCTGATAAGAAGACTATCAAATGAGGCTGACCTGATCTGATTCCTGTAATCATTTAATAGCGGACTGTTATGAATACCCTGGTCCAGGTAAAATTCGAGATTGCGTGTCTGGTTAAATGCAAGCAATGTCAGAAAAGAGAGAAAAAATACCAGGAATATCCTTCTAAACATAATGGTGAATTATCGAAGTTTCAGAAAATGCAATTTAATTAAAATCAGGATCAAAATTGAAAATTAATACTGAAGTAAATTTGTACTATCTTTCTTCTAAGACAATTTAAACGCCTTCCTTATTCAGGTTAATTGATTTTTCACCGGAATAATAAGTTTTAACCTGATGTCCTTTAAGAGGAACAATTTTTTGGTGAATTGCATCGAGTATCCAATCAGGCTGAGGAAAGAAATATTCTTCCATTTCATATGCCGGTGTGATCCAGTTTCTCGATCCCACGACAACCGGAGGTGCATCGAGAAAGTCAAAAGCAAGTTCGGTTATTGTCTGTGCCATCTCCTTAAGGAATGAACCACGTGAAGAAGCATCACTTGTCAGAACAATTTTTCCGGTTTTTATAACTGATTTAATAACAGGTTCGTAATTGAAAGGAACAAGTGAACGGGCATCAATAACTTCCGCAGAGAGACTGTATTTTTCCCAAAGAATATCTGCAACTTTCATGACCGGGTATAATGTGGCTCCGATTGAAAGAATTGTTACATCATCTCCTGATCTTTTAATATCCGGTTCCCCCAAAGGAATCTCATAATAACCTTCCGGTACCCCGCTGGAATGAAACATTTCCCCGATATCATAAATTCTCTGGCTTTCGAAGAATATAACAGGATCTGTTCCCTGCAATGCTGAATTCATCAATCCTTTTGCATCATAAGGAGTAGCGGGGAATACAACTTTTAATCCGGGAATATGAGCAGTAAGCGATGACCAGTCCTGAGAATGCTGAGCGCCGTATTTTGAACCAACCGAAACCCTTATTACTACCGGCATTTTAATGATATTTCCGCTCATTGCCTGCCATTTAGGCAACTGGTTGAATACTTCATCTCCTGAGCGGCCAAGAAAATCGCAATACATAATTTCAGCAATAACACGTCCTCCACACATTCCATAACCAATCGCTGTGCCGACAATTGCACCTTCGGAAATAGGTGAATTGAAGAGCCTGTGGTAGGGGAGCGCTTCTGTCAACCCCCGGTAAACTGCGAAAGCTCCTCCCCAGTCGCGGTTTTCTTCACCCCATGCAGCAAGAGTAGGATCCTTGTAAAACCGATCGATTACAGCTTCAAAAATACCATCGCGGAACTGATATACTTTTGCTTTGGAAAAAGGTTTACCATCCTTGTCTTTGTAGAATCTCTCTTTGTTTTTCAGGGACTTAACATGAGGATTCTCCTCAATTGGCATCAGAACTTCCGGAATTCCATCTTCCATTTTGTCAAATGACCCGTTTGAAAACATCATTGCACCGATGTAATCCGGATCTTTTTTCAGGTTTATCCTCGGTGAAACCTTATCATCAATACTTAGCTTAAGTATTTTAGTGAGAAGCTCTTTTGTCTCAATGGATATATTATCCAGATGGTCCTGCTTTGCAATGCCAGCGAGAATCAGCGATTTCCCATATGCTATAATTGAATCTTCCAGCTGCCATGCTTCAATTTCCTCTTTCGACCTGTATGATGAGGCATCTGAAGGCGAATGACCGCTTATTCTGTATGTCAGAGTATCAAGCAAAACAGGGCCTCTTTTTTCTTTCAATATCTGTTTCTTACGCTTAAAAGCATCAACGACCGCCAGCGGATTATAACCATCAATTCGTTCAGCATGCATTGATTCAGGATTTACACCGGCGCCGACTCTTGCGAGAATGTCAAACCCCATTGTCTCCCCACAGGTCTGTCCGCCCATACCATAGAGGTTATTCATGAAATTGAATATCAATGGCAGTCCACCTCTGTATTCTCCATCCCAGAGAGTCTTATACTGGTCCATTGTGGCAAAACAAATGCCCTCCCATACAGGTCCGCAACCCATTGATGCATCCCCGATATTACATACTACTATACCTGACTTACGGTTTATTTTTTTATAAAGTGCAGCGCCGACTGAAATGTCGCCTGATCCTCCGACAATAGCATTATTAGGGTATATACCAAATGGTGTAAAAAATGCGTGCATCGATCCGCCAAGACCTTTATTAAATCCGTTTTCACGCGCAAATATTTCGGCTAATGCACCATAGAGTAAAAAATTTATTGCCAGATCCTTGACGCTACCCTGAAACCCGTTTTCAACAACTTTCAGCGCGGACCCTCCGAAGTGGTTTTTCATTACTGTATAAATCGTGTCTTCATCGAGATGGTGAATGGCTGACAATCCTTTTGCAAGGATCTCGCCATGACTGCGATGCGATCCGAATATGTAATCATCAACTCCCAGGGTATACGCCATCCCGACTGCTGAAGCCTCCTGTCCAATTGATAAATGAGCTGGTCCGGGATGATTATACGGAATTCCATTATATTCATTTGTAGTCTTGATCAGGTTGAGCATTGCCTCAAATTCCCTGATTACAACCATATCGTGGTAAATCCTTATAAAATCCTCCCTACTATAGTTCTTTTTTTCCTCTTCAATAGTTTTATTGTACTGATTTACAGGAATTTTACCGAATTCAATGAATTGTGGTTTTCTGACAATTTTCGGATTGATGTTTTGACTTTTTGGCATATACTGGATTTTAATCTTTTTTTATTTTAATCTTTATGAACTCACCCCCTGCCACCTCTCTGCGTCGCAAAGAGGGGGTATTTCTCTACCTACTTACTACTTGCTTTTTTCGTTTTACATTTATCTTTTGTATTAATACCGGAATGCTTCAATCTGCTCTTTAATCTCCCTGAGGAACAAAGTAGCCGGTCCTCCGTCAATTGCCCTGTGATCGTAGGTNNGGGAGTAAACATCTCAACTCCATAGTTACCTAAATTTGAAACAGTGAAAGTTGCAGCTGTACTTTGAATCAATTCGGGATTTATACTGCCTTTTTTACAAGCCTCTACTATCGATTTCAGCTCTTTGGACAGTTTTGTCAGATCCATATCATTCGCATTTATCAGTGCAGGGGCCATAAGTCCCCTTGGAGTATCCACTGCAAGTCCCAGGTGGACTTTATGAAAAGTTTTAATGCTGTTTGTGAGAAAATGGCTGTTTGCTTCCGGAAATTTTTCCAGAGCTTTTATTACACACCAGCATATCATATCGTTTAGAGTGATATCCTGCTGACTTTTATCGGTCGAAAGTTTATCTTTTATTTTTAGTCTGGCTTCAAGGAGTGAACGTACATCAGCACTCATATGATGCGTTAGCTGGGCGGAATTCTGAAGTGATGATTGCATGGCTTTAGCAATAATCTTCCTGACATTACTTAGAGGTTTTTCCGTGTATTCCATTCCCTGAGTCTGAATGTTTTTTACAACTGATGCATCTCCTGAATGTGCTTTTTCAATATCCCTGGCAATAATCCTTCCGTTTGGTCCGGATCCATGCAGGTTATAGTAATCAAGTCCTTTATTTTCAGCTATCCGTTTTGCCCTGGGTGAAATCCTGGTCTTATTGTCATGATCAGCTTGAGTTTGTACTGCATTTATTGTTTTTAAAGACTCAAACGCTTCAGGAGCAGAAGAGGCTATAAAGGCTTTAGATGTTGTAGAAGGCAAAGCAGTCGGGTTAAAGGAATCAGTTGTCTCTCCGCTTTTTCCGATGACGGCAACATTTACCAGGACAGGAACTTCGGTTCCGTCATCAAAATAAATATCCAGGAGTGTACCTTCAACAGGCGATTCGAGATCAAAAGAAGCCTTATCTGTTTCATATGAGAACAGGATATCGCCAACAGAAACTTTCTCTCCTTTACTCTTGAACCATCTTGTTATGATGCATGTCTCGACCGATTGGCCTTGTTTTGGCATTATTACTGCTGTTGCCATCTATTTTTTAGTTTTTAGATATAATCCTGACTCTATACCCTTTGTGTTTCTTTGTGTTCCTTTGTTATCCTTTGTGGTTAAATGAGTTATTTTTTTAACACGAAGGAACACGAAGGTATTCACTAAGGTTCACAAAGGAAATTATTATAAGTTTTTGATTGTAAAACACTTTTTAACTTGTTATAATAAGTAAGCTAAACTATTTCAATGTATGCTAGATATTACTATAAATCAACATTTACAAAAATAAAATATTTAACTTGTATTAACAAGTAAAATATTATATATTTACATTTTATTTCAATTTATTTCTAATTATTTCAATTTATTTCCTTCATGGTTAGTCCGAAAATCATACCGCAGCACCGAAGGCTTTATGAGATTCTCAGAAAACACATCTTGGATGGTGTTTATAAGGAGGGGGATCTTTTGCCATCTGAAAATGAGTTATGCCAGTTATATGGAATGACACGTCCGACAGTACGTCAGTCACTAAGTAGGCTGTCCAACGACGGATATATCAGGAAACATCAGGGCAAGGGAAGCATTGTACATAATCTTCCAAAGGAGATAGGCATCCTTTCTGTTTCCGGAACTACATCTGCTGTGGGAGATCGTAAACTTAAAACAACCATTATTGTCAAACCAGTTTTGATGCAATGGCCGGCAGATTTTATGTTTCCCCTTACTCAATTGGAAAAGGAATCGGGTTGCATTTATATGGAAAGGGTAAGATTTCTTGAAGACATCCCAATCTTTTATGATATCACTTATCTTGCCAATTTAAACCTTCCGAGGATCACTGTACGACAATTTGAAAATAAATCTCTCTTTCAGATACTCAGGAATTATTACCGTATTGAGATTAAAAGTGGTGAACAGAGGATCAAAGCCATTCCCGCGAATAAAAAGATCAGCCGGTTCCTCCATCTGAAAAATGACCAGCCGGTACTTCATCTTGAAAGAAAAATGGAGACCAATAACCCGGATCTTTTTCTATACTCCTCCATATTCTGCAATACAGAAAAATATTCAATATTCGGTAGATTTTAGAATGCCCAGAATTTTTATTGCCCGGAAGATTATAATGAATCAGGATCGACGTGGGATCATTTGGAACGTAATAAAATTGACTTTTTTAATTTCGGTTCAACGTGATGTTTGAGCCTGCTTTTTATGATAATTCTTATAAATACACAGGGATTGAGTAGAAATTGTAGTAAAAAAAAAGAGGCTGTACATATCTGTTACAGCCTCTCTGGTATTTGTTTGAGTAAGATTAATCTACTCTTTTAACTTTAATGGCAACCGGTCCTTTTTCTCTCTGCTCAATTTCGAATTCAACTGCCTGACCTGCCTCAAGTTCGGTATGGGAAACCTCTAAACCTGAACGGTGGATAAAGATATCCTTGTCATCTTCTGTCTGAAGGAATCCATAACCTTTTACTCTGTCATACCATTTAACAGTACCTTTCATAGTTTTAGAATTTGTTACCTACCTGTAGTTATCTCTTCTGTTTCCACCGCCAGTACCACCTCTGCGGTCGTTGCTATCACCACCTCTGAAATTACTTCTTCTGTCAGTCCGTTCGATTGATTCATTAACGATAATGTTTCTACCGCTAACTTCAGCTCCATTTAATTCCTCGATAGCTTTTTTTGCTTCAGC
>PLMC01000125.1:0-2821 GCA_003141495.1 Bacteroidales bacterium | reverse complement strand
AAAACAAAAAATAAATATCCATATTATATCGTATTTAAATAACTTTTTGGCATTCTGCACTTTTTCATACTAAATAAAATAGCAACGTTATCAAATATTGACAATCTCTATTGTAACGTTTGATTTGATAATTTTGTTCGATAGTATAGGTTTTTATTGCTACCTAGACAAAAAGGTACAACGGCACAACGTCACAACAGCGCAGAGACAAAGTCCCTCAAGTCCCTAAGTCTCTTCGTCCCTTCGTCGCTATTTGCGGTTCCTGATATATATGTGTTTTATGTGGTTCTGCCCCGATTCTCTTTCATCAATTTCAAAATCCAGAGACCTGATAAGCGGTGTAAGTTTCGGAAACCCGAAGTTCCGGGGATCAAAATCAGGTTGTTTCTTTAATATCAGGTTACCTACATCGCCAAGATAAGCCCAACCGTTTTCATCAGCAATATCAGTTATTGATGATGCAATAAGCCTTTTAACAATGATTGCAGGGGTCTGATTATCATGATCCTCTGCCTTTTTCTTTTTAACGACAGGTTTTCCCTTTTTCCTTACTTCAGGAGCAGAATCCAGTGCAGCCGCTGATGATGTGATTATTTCCAGGTAAATAAATTTATCGCAGGCCACAATGAACGGATGAGGGGTTTTCCGTTCGCCAATCCCTATAACTTTCATACCTGCTTCCCTTAACCTTGTTGCAAGTCTTGTAAAATCGCTGTCGCTCGATACAATACAAAATCCATCAACCTTACCTGAATAAAGGATATCCATTCCGTCAATTATTAAAGCTGAATCGGTGGAGTTTTTCCCCTTTGTGTAACTGTATTGCTGAATCGGAGTTATCGCATTTTCAAGAAGNNATCTCCTCGAGCATTCCCTTAACATTGCTATATGGTATATTGTCGGCATCAATCAAAACAGCCAGTCGTAAATCATTTAATGTTTGCATAATTCAATCTTTTTTAACTGATTGCAATTTAACGCTTTTTTCCGGTCATTTCGAGTATCTGGAGCCGGAGAATTGTTGTTTGTTCAAGCGCTTTCTCATCATATATATATTCATTTTCATCTCCATAGTGTTTCATTATACAATCCAACCCTGTTTTCTTTGCCTCCTTTTCCGTTATAATTGAAATGTTTCCATATCCGACCACACTTCTGTATTTCATTCCCCAGTTGCATCCCTTTCTGTCATCATTCCCTGGCCTTATGAATATCTGATGCTCAATATCCATTTCAAAACAGACATATTTATTCCTTCTGATCATTTCCAGTTTTCGCCCTTCATTTGCACAATGAAAAAACAGTAGTTGGTCCTGATCATTGGTATATCCAAAATTCATAGTAACCAAATATGGGATATTTTCAGTTGCAAGAGCTATCCTGCATACATCAGCTTTCTTTATAATTTCTTCAATTACCTCAAAATCTGATACTTCTCTATCGTTTCTTCTCATTTGTTTTGTTTTAATAATTTAATACGCTCATAAACAGGGCACTGAGGACTATGAGCTTCGGGAAGATAACCGGTACTAATAAGAAATTCCTTAACAATTTCGCCTCCTGTGAACTTAAAGGTTTTTTTAAACAGTTTTGTCCATTCTTCAAGGGAAAGGTTTTCTACTGCATGATTATCGAGCCATTTCCTGAATGTCCCGTATTCTTTCCTGATCTTAAGAATTATTTTTGCATTTTCAATAGCAGCATTGATTTTCAGCCTGTTCCGGATAATCCCCTTATCATTCAAAAGACGGAGGAGTTCTTTTTCCCCATAGCCTGCAACTTTCCCAATCTTGTAGTTATCAAAGGCTTTCCGGAAATCATGTTGTTTTTTAAGGATGAGAATCCAGTTGAGCCCGGCCTGGTTAATTTCGAACATCAGCCTTTCGAACAGTTCATCATCATTTTCAATAGGGAACCCATAGTGATTATCGTGATATTCCTTATGAAGAGAAAGTTGCTCTCCTGTTATTGTAGTGATATAATCGCAATATGTCATAACCATTATTTTGTATTCCTTTTCCCTGGTTTGTTTATTGAATCTCAAAAAATATTCAATAAAAATAAAGAATTTTATTAACTTTGCTGCCTCCCTTAATTAGGGTTATAATAACTAATCAAAACCAATTTATATGGGAAAAGGTGATAAAAAAACAAGACGAGGTAAAATTATACTTGGATCTTATGGTGTAAGACGTCCCCGGAAGAAGAAAGACAAACCGGAAATTAAACCTGTTAAAGAAGTACTGGTTAAGGAACCTAAAGATAAAAAACCTTTAAAAGAGAAGAAAGAACCAAAAGAAGTAACGCCGGTAAAAGAAGTAAAAGGGGTAAAAGAAGTAAAAGAAGTAACGCCGGTAAAAGAAGTTAAAGNNAAAGAAGTTAAAGAGGTAAAAGGAGCAAAAGAAATTAAAGAGGTAAAAGAGGCGAAAGAGGTAAAACCTGTCATTAAAACAAAAGAGACAAAAGTTGTTAAGGAAAAATCTGAATCAAAGCCTCCTAAAGCTTCAAAAGAGAAGAAAGAAATAAAGGAAGAAAAGCCTGAAAAAGAAGCAAAACAGAAAAAAGAGAAGAAGAGTTAAAATATTTAATGAAAATATTTTTTGAAGGGATAGTTTTAAGACCCTGGGTCATAAGTGACGCTTCTAAACTTGCTCTGATAGCAGATAATAAAAAAATTGCCGATAACCTGCGTGACATCTTCCCCTTTCCTTATTCGCTTAAAGATGCCCACGACTGGCTTAATATTATATTGCCTGAAAACAATCCTCCCCGGTTTTTTGCTATAACAATTGATAAACAATTAGGTACTGTATTAAAAACC
>PLMC01000123.1 GCA_003141495.1 Bacteroidales bacterium | reverse complement strand
CATTTAATCTCATTGCCTCTGGCCATGATTTTAATTTTAGGAAAGAAACTGCGTATTTTATCAAGCAGCGAATTGTTTGTGCCGAAGAAAACAACAGGGTCAATATCTTCAAGAAAAATTACTATCTCTGTCATTAAACCTTACAAAAATTAATGAACTAAAATGCTAATCGCAAAATTCTTTCGGGTACATGGCAAATAGTTCATAAAAAAAATTCATTGAAAAGTACAAAGTAAGGTTATTTTTTCCTTAGAAGATTATCTTTGTTATAAGTTTTTTCGTATGCCGGTAATAACATTAACAACAGAGTGGAAGTCAGATGATATCTATTATGGAATCATTAAAGGCAAGCTTAGCAGCAGGTGTCCCGGTGTCATAATAATCGATAACGCCGGAAATATCCCGGCTTTTAATATTTCTCATGCCTCTTTTATAATAAGAAATACATTTAACAATTATCCTAAAGGTTCAATTCATATCATATGCATTCATTCGGAAGCGCATAAGGATCAGGATCATCTGATTGTGAGAGCCAGAGATCATTTTTTCATAGGAACTGACAATGGAATATTTAACCTTATTCTCAATTCGGATCCGGATGAAGTTATCAGATTAGATCCTGACGATACTTCCGACGAACTTGAAGTATTTGCGAAAGCTGCCTCATATCTGATAGCCGGGAAAAAACCTTACGAGATTGGAAAATCTGTTAAGTCCCTTAGCGAGAGAGTTCCCTTGAGGGCAACAATTGATAAAGACGTAATTATTGGAAGCATTATTTTCATCGACTCTTATGGAAATGCTATTTCTAATATAACAAGGGAAGTTTTTTACAGAGTTTTTGAAAACAAAGCCTACAAGATACTTATTCAAAGCAATAAAAATTATACAGATCAGATTTCACTGAGATACAGTGATGTGCCGGTTGGCGAGATGCTCGCAAGATTTAACCAGCTTGATCTTCTGGAAATATCGATTAATGGTGCAGACGTATCCGAATTATTGAGTCTTTCAGTAGGATCCGTTTTACGTATCGATCTCGTTAATAAAATCGCGTCCCCTAACCATTTATTTTAAAAAGTCGATGAATTATAAAAACAAAAGCCTCGAAGAGCTTAACAAGCTTCTTGGCATTATGGATGAATTAAGGACAAAGTGCCCTTGGGATATGAAACAAACCAACGAGAGTCTGCGGAAACTCACGATTGAAGAGACATATGAACTAGCAGAAGCTATTTCCTCTGGAAGTGATGAAGGTATAAAAAACGAGCTCGGTGATCTCATGCTTCATATAGTCTTTTATGCACGAATAGGTGCTGAAAAAGGAGTTTTTACAATGGCAGATGTTCTTGAGGGAATAAATAACAAGCTGATTTACAGGCATCCTCATGTGTTTGGTAATGTAAAAGTTTCCGGAGCTTCAGAGGTTGAGGAAAACTGGGAACAACTTAAAATTAAGGAGGACAATGGCTACAAACCCGTACTTTCAGGTGTTCCGGCATCATTGCCTGCAATAGTAAAAGCCAACAGAATCCAGGAAAAGGTAAGGGGTGTAGGGTTCGACTGGGAGAAACGAGAGCAGATCTGGGACAAAGTTATGGAGGAAATATCAGAGCTGAAAGAAGAGATAATGAACCATAATACCTACTCAATAGAATCAGAACTTGGCGATGTACTTTTTTCAATTATAAATGCATCTCGTTTATATGAGATTGATCCGGAAGCAGCGCTTGAAAAAACTAACAGGAAATTTATCAAGAGGTTTAATTATCTCGAAAAAGAGACTCTTGCAAAAGGTAAATCTCTTCACAATATGAGTCTCGATGAAATGAATCTCATTTGGGAGGAGGCGAAGAAAGAGGACTGAATTTCTTACCCCCTAAATCCCCCAATTGGGGGACTTTAATATGGCCTTTTTTTTGCCCCCCAAATGGGGGGTTAGGGGATTGAAAACCTGTAGCTCAGTAGCTGGTAAATTATTTTCGCGGCAATAAAATCGGGAGATTTATTCGTTTCGGATGGACATAATTCGACTACATCAAATCCCACAACATTCCTGGATTTTATAACATCCCTCATAAAATGAAGCAGTTCGAAATATGGAGGGCCTCCCGGTTCCGGTGTTCCGGTAGATGGCATTATTGACGGATCAAACACATCCAGATCAATAGTAATATATACATTCCCGGTAAGTTTGTCAAGAGCTCTATGATACAGACTCTTGTCATAATAAAGTTCATGCGAGAAGAATATTCTGTCTCTTTCAACGAATGGCAACTCTTCTGCCGACATGCTTCTGACACCGACCTGAACTATGGGTGCAAATTCGTGGGCTCTGGCCATGGCGCAGGCATGATTGAACCCTGATCCTTCATATATCTGTCGCAGATCAGCATGAGCATCAAGCTGAAGTATTGTAAGATTTTCAAAATATTCTGAAAATGCCTTTATAGCTCCTATGGAGACAGTATGATTTCCACCAATAATTACAGGAAACTTTTTATCTGACAGAAGCGAAATTATCCTGTCATATACATCTTTGACAAGTTTTTCAGGTGTTTCTTTCTCTAAAATAGGTGCAATTGTATTTATACCTTTGAGATGAGCTTCCGATGAGGTTTCCACATCATAGAATTCAAGATTGACTGAAGCNNGTACTTGTCTCGTCGTATGGTACCGGAACAATGATGATACCAGATTCCGAATAACTATAGACTACCTCGTTGCCACCAAAATTCATAATCGGAAGTATTAGTTTCCTGCGAACCTTTCAAAAACATAAGTTTTTCTTCCCCCCGCTGATCTCGCAGATTTTCGCAGATAGCAAAATTTGATCTGCGTTGATCAGCGTAATCTGCGGGAAACTTCTTTTCTTTAATATTATTTTGATTTTGGTTTAGGAGTGGCCTTCTTCTTCTTCTTTTCTGCTATCGGAGCTGTTTTTCCCTTAGCAGATTTTCCCTTAACAGGTTTTTCTTTTGCAGATTTTCCCTTAACAGGTTTTTCTTTTGCAGATTTTCCGTTAACAGGTTTTTCTTCAGCAGCTTTTTCAGGTTCTTCCTTAATAAGAAGGTTTAGCTTATGAAGGATATTATACCACTGTGCAACTTTTTTTATGTCGCTGGTGTATACTTTATCTTTTGAATATTCCGGAAGGATCCCTTCAAACCATACTTTAAGTTTTCCGGTATCTGTTTTTGAATCAATTGTCGGTCCGCCGTTCTCTTTTTCATGAATCAGGTCAAAAACCTTCCCAAGCGGCAGATCTTCCTTATTGGTAAAAACGGCAATGTCTTCCAGGGAGCTTACTTTCGCTGAGCCATAGGCACTGCTCCTTTTTTTTGTTTCCAGATGTTCAACAATTATTGCATTTTTCCCCTGGGCAATAAATTTAAATAGCCCGGGTTCGCCAGAAATAGCCAGAATATCTTTTAAAATCATCGCTTATATATTTTAATACAAATTTAATCAGAATTTTAAAGACTGTTTCATAACTGATGGTTATTTCAATTTTACCGATCAGTTTATATTCCGTTCCCTTTTAATTTTTTCATAAGCCTCATTAACCATGGCAAACTTATCATCTGCAGACTTTCTTATATCATCACCCAGATGGCTTACTTTATCGGGATGATACTTCATAGCCATTCTTCTGTAGGCTTTTTTAACCTCTTCGTTTGAAGAAGATGGAACTATTTCAAGAATTTTATAAGAAGAATCTGTTTCAGGAATAAACATATTCCTTATTGACAGAAAATCATTGGAATTGACTCCCAGATATGATGAAATTTTTTCAATAATCTGAATTTCCGAAGGGTGGATCACGCTGTCAGCGAGCGACAGATTAAACAACAGATGTAACAATTGCAGTCGTGAGGAATAGTCCATGTTCCCTTTTATCTGAAGGCAAACATCCCTTACCGGAATTTCTTGTTTAAGTATGTCTTTTAGCATTAGCAGGGCCTGCTTAGCTGATTCCGGCCCGAATTGTCTGACAAAGAATTGTTTAACATAGTCGAGTTCCGATTTGACAACCTTTCCGTCAGCTTTCATAACAGCAGCAACAAGTACAAGAAGGCTCATTCCGAAATCACCCTGGCTTGTCCTGCCGGTTCCTGTAGTGTAGGTCGAAGTATGAACAGTGGTACTATCTATCATGGAGCCTACCAGGAAACCCAAAAGCCCACCTATCGGTCCACCCACAGCAAACCCGAGTCCTCCGCCAAGCCATTTTCCAAAAATTCCCATTTTCAGGATTGAGTATTAATAAAAGTTAAAATGTCATTGTGAATCTCCAGAATAGCACTTATGACCATGTCATTTTCAGAGTTATTGATCACATAATCAGACAGTTTTATCTTGGTTTCGTCATCCATCTGATTCTTCATCCTCTCCATGACCTGTTTCCTGGAAAGTTTATTTCTCTGAATAACCCTTTCTATTCTCTGTTCAACCGGGGCCACAACCGTGGCGACCCTGTCAACGAATTTTGAAGCTCCGCTTTCAAAAAGTATTGCTGCCTCCATAATTACATAGGGTGCAGTTTGATCCAAAGTCCAATTCCTGAAGTGATCAAAAACTGCAGGATGAACCAGCAAATTTACCTTTTCAAGCAGGGTTCTGTTATTGAAGATAATCCTGGCCAGCTCCATCCTGTCAAGGCTTCCGTTTACATAAAGGTCCTTACCTGCAATAGAATTAAGGTTTAAAATGATACTCGTATCCTTTTCCATTGTTTCCCTTGCATCCCTGTCTGCCGAAAAAACAGGTACTCTGAGTACATCGAAAACCTTGCACACTGATGTTTTACCACTTCCGATACCACCTGTAACTCCTAGTTTAAACCCTGGTTTTCTATCTTTTAGCATTTATGTATCTCCCGGATAATAAGTGTCACCGTTTCTTTTTGTTATCACTCTTGTTCTCCGGTATAACAGCTGAATTTGCAACTACCTTATCGAGTGTAAAAAAAAGTGTATCGGGTTTAATTAATGTAATCTCACATCCTGATCTTATTTGTGCATTCAGACTTTTTGTTAATCCTGACGTGACAATATAATAGTTCAATGCCTTATCTACGGGAGATCTTTTGTAATTGACTTTTAGAAAGTCAATAATCAGGGGTGCTTGTTTGCCAAAAATTTTAAGTTTCAATATTGAATAACCCGGACCTTTGAGAAAGAGATTCAGTTCATCTGGTTGTTCTGAAGTGATAACTCGTTCTTTTGGAATATTTGTATACTCGACCTGATATTTTATTCCGGTTTCATTTTCTTTTCCGAGGGAATTGAGGTACCAGAAAATAAATGAAAGAAAAAGGAAGAAAGCAAAAACAACAACATCTCTGTTGATCTCTCGTAAACCCTTAGTCCAGGGCTTTTCTGTCGGTCTACCATCTTCCATTTTCACTTACTGTTTGCTGTAAAGAATAAGTTACATTTCGTCAGCAGACGGGTCTTTCAGCAGAGCGTTTTTATCAATCCTTAGTTTGACATCACCTCCGACATCAACAGTACAATAATTATCCTTCACATCAGATATTCTTCCATATAATCCTCCTGTGGTAATAACTTTATCACCTTTTTTCAGAGAGCTTCTATAGTTCGTCATCTCCTTCTGCTTTTTCATCTGTGGTCTGATCATAAAGAAGTAAAAAACAACAAAAACAAGAATAAGTGGAAGGAAAGTCACAAGGGGGTTAGTCTGCCCGGTTGCTCCTGCAGGTTGACCCATCAAATACAAATACGCAAAATTGGTCATTGTCTCAATTATTAATTATTAATATTTAATTAGTGGTTATTACTTCTGCGGTTATTTTTATTAATACGACAGGTTTTGAGGCGTTCGACTTCACAGTAATGGTTTTTGTTTGCATTCCGTTTCTTCCCGAAGTGTCAAAAACCACATCCAGATTTCCACTGGTTCCGGGAGGAATTGGTTTTTTATCATATTTTGAAACGGTGCATCCGCATGTTGTAGTTGCTGAAGAGATAATAAGATTTTCTGTTCCTTTATTATCAAATGTGAATGTACAACTGACCTTTTCTCCCTCTGCAACTTTTCCAAAGTCATGCTGATATTCCCTGAAGATTAGCTCACTTTTTCCTGAGAAACCTGATTTTGAAGTTGAATCAGCTGAATTTTTTCCAGTTCCGTTAATACACTTTGAAGCTATTATTGCTATCAGTATAAAAGAAATTATTATGATCTTCCTCATATCACCGAACTAATGTTAATTCATCAACTTTCGTCTACCAATTTTTCGCCAACAAGACCTCTGCCATACTTGTTGAAAAGTCCTTCATCACGGATTTCTTTTACGATATTATCAAGAATTCCGTTGACAAAGGTACTGCTTTTTGAAGTACAGTAGTATTTGGCTATCTCGATGTATTCATTCAAGGTAACCTTTACCGGTATTTCCGGAAATTCAAGTATTTCAGTTATTGCCAGTTGCATCACAAGAATGTCCATCAAAGCAATTCTGTCAACTTCCCAGTTGGTTGTATTTTTATCAATAAGTTCAGAACATTTTTTAGAATGAAGGATTGCTTTTCTGAACAGTATTTTCACAAATTCTTCATCCTCATTATTTTTAAATAAAGGCATCAGCAAAGTTTTTTCACCTGAGTCTGCCTTAAATTTTTTAATAGTTTTCTCAACCATTGATGAAATATACTCCATATCGTCATTCCAATATATGCTCTGTTCTTCAAGGTTTGAGCTTAGATCTTCAGAAGTTGAAAACAACTCTGTAATAAGTCGGGTAATGAATTTCTTATCTGACAGATAATTATTATTTTCCGCCTTCATATACTCTTCATATGCTTCCCACACAATCATCTTACAGTAAAGCAGTCGTGGAATATGTGAGTTATTTACCCAGGAAAGTTTTTTAGAGGAAATATAGGATTTGAATTCAATGTTTCTTCTGAGCTGGGAGATAACCTGATTATCGATGAATCTTTTTTTTGGATTAAGATCTTCATGAGAGGGCATTCTTTTCTGAAGAGCCTGATCGATCTTCTCCGTGGCAATATCAGCGACCTCAAGAACAAGAAGCAGCAAATAGTGATAAAGGTCGTAACTTTTACCAATGCTGAACATCAATTCTGTCTCGGCCTGAGCAAGATTCTCATCCTCCCTGCGGTTAAAAGCATACAGAGCCATCAGGGCTTTTATCCGTAATAATCTTCTGCTTATCATTTATAAAGAACCTCAAATTTCCGCAGCAAAAATACTCTTTTTCCCTTACCCTCAATACAATTAGGCAAAATTAAGAACAAATAATCTGTCAGGTTTTGATTTGATAAAATAATTGTTACATTTGACAATACAAAACAAAACCCTAACACTAACTGACTTAGAAATGGAAGAAGAAGCCGTAATACAGGAAGTCATAAACGGGCATGATGAAAAAAACATAAAAGAAGAAATTTTCACCAAAGTGGTGCGTGCCGGAAAGAGAACTTACTTTTTTGATGTGAAAGCTACAAGGAAAGATGATTATTATCTGACCATTACAGAAAGCAAGAAACGTTTAGGTAAAGAAGGGAAAGTGTTTTACGAAAAACATAAGATTTTCCTGTACAAAGAAGATTTTGAAAAGTTTTCGGAAGGTCTAAAAGACGCTGTTACTTATATTGGTAATGGCAAGGATGAATTAAAAGCTTCCGAACCAGCATCGGTTCCTGATATCAGAGATGAAAAAAGTTCCCTGGTAGCAGAAGAATTCACAAATGTCGAGTTTGAAGACCTCGGCAAGAAGTGAAAAGGTTTATCTAAATGTCTGATTATATACTCCTTATTCTAGGGATCATCTTTATAGTCATAGGGATAATCGGGTGCCTGGTTCCTGTATTACCCGGACCTCCAATAAGTTTTCTTGGGTTAATATTTCTTCATCTGTCAAAGTTCGGACAGTTTACAACTCCTACATTGATTATTTTGGGATCAGTAGCTGTTGTAGTCACTGTTCTGGACTATATTGTACCTGTATGGGGAACAAAAAAATTCGGCGGGTCCAAGTATGGCACTAAAGGTGCAACTGTTGGATTAATCGTAGGGTTTTTTCTTGGTCCCCTGGGAATAATTCTGGGACCGTTAATCGGTGCATTTGTAGGCGAAATGATATTCAAAGATGATATGAGTTACGCTTTCAAAGCCGGTTTTGGAAGTCTGTTGGGATTTCTTACAAGTATCGGACTTAAATTAGCGGCTTCGTTAGTAATGACATTTTACTTTATAAAAGAACTCATTTCCTAAATAAAGAGTAACTCACTTCTTTTCCTTATAGGCCTCTCCCTAAATCCCTCCCCCAGGGATGAGGCTTCATGATCCCAGTGTAGCAACCATAACAGCTTTGATAGTATGAAGTCTGTTTTCGGCTTCATCAAAAACTATTGAATGTTTTGATTCAAACACATCTTCTGTCACTTCCATCCCATTGAGACCAAATTTTTTGAAGATATCCTCGCCTACTTTTGTATCCCTGTTATGAAATGCGGGAAGACAATGGAGAAATTTAACCAAGGGGTTTCCCGTCTTTTCGATTGCTTCCATGTTTACCTGGAAGGGTTTTAATAATCTGATTCTTTCTTCCCAGACAGAATCAGGTTCGCCCATAGATACCCATACATCAGTATAAAGGAAATCAGCATCTTTGACTGCCTCGGCAACATTCTCAGTAATGGTGATCTTTGCTTCGGTCTCTTTTGCAATAGCCTTGCATTTTGCAACCAGCTCTTCAGATGGCTGATATGCTTTTGGAGCAGCTATTCTGAAATCAATTCCCATTTTTGCTGAACCAACCATCAGCGAATTACCCATATTATACCGGGCATCTCCCAGATAGCAAAAAATCATTTTATTCAAAGGTTTATCAGAGTGTTCAGTCATCGTAAGAAAATCAGCGAGGATCTGAGTCGGATGGAACTCATTAGTCAGACCATTCCAAACAGGTACTCCGGCATACCTGGCCAGTTCTTCGACGATTTCCTGGCCATAACCACGATATTCAATTCCATCAAACATACTTCCAAGTACCCTGGCAGTATCTTTCATAGATTCTTTTTGACCAATCTGCGAACCGGTGGGTCCAAGGTAAGTCACATGAGCTCCCTGATCATAAGCTGCAACTTCAAAAGCGCAACGTGTTCTTGTTGAAGCCTTTTCAAAAATGAGTGCAATATTTTTCCCTTTAAGGTGCTGTTCCTCAGTACCCTTATGTTTTGCTTTTTTCAGCTTTGCGGCCAGATCGAGTAGATATGTAATTTCATCAGGAGTAAAATCAAGCAGTTTAAGAAAATGACGGTTGTGTAGGTTTATTGACATAATTTTATGATTAAAAGATAAAAGACAAAAGTAAAAAGATAAAAGTAAAAAGGTAAAATAAGAATACTAAAATTTAAAATCACAGATTATAACGTAGTTACACAGATTAATTCTCCCCGTCACCCCTTCTCCCCCTCTCCTTTTCTTACCGTCGGTCGTCCTCATATTCCATCGTAATCTTGGATCCATATTTTTTGTCTGCCAGTTTAAAAGCCTCTGTGATAACGCTTTTTTTGCCGTCATGTTTTATAAAATTAAGGCATGCCTCTATCTTTGGAGCCATACTCCCCTTTGCAAACTGACCTTCGTTCAGGTATTTCAGAGTATCATTATAATTAAGAAATTCTCTTATCTCCTGGTTTGGTTTTTTATAATTTATGTATATATATGGTACATCTGTAAGAATATAAAACTCATCGGCACCTATCTGTGTTGCAAGAAGTGAAGAGGCCATATCTTTGTCAATGACTGCTTCTGCCGGTCTGACATCTTTCTTTTCATCAATATATACCGGGACTCCTCCTCCTCCGGCTGCAATAACAATATTCCCTTTCCGGGCAAGGTCACAAATAATTGATTCATTAATTACATACAGAGGTGCAGGAGATGGTACAACCCTCCTGAAACCTCCCTGTGTTTTGACCTCCTCTTTGAAAATCCATCCCTTTCTGATGGAAAGATCATCAGCCTGTTCCTTTGAATATATCTTACCGACTCTTTTTTGAGGGTCGCTGAAAGCAGGATCATTAATATCCACCAGAACCTGGGTAACTATGCAGATAACATTTTTAGTAATCCCATGTTTGTTCAGAACATTCCTGAACATCCTTTCAATCATGTACCCTATCCCCCCCTGAGAATCAGCCACACAAATATCTACAGGCATCTGCGCAATGCCATACAACTGTTCCCCTGCATCATTCCTCATAAGGATATTACCTACCTGTGGCCCATTACCATGAGTTATGACAAGGTCGTAGCCATCGTTTATTAAAAAAATGAGATTTTCAAGAGTCTCAGCAGTGTTTTGTTCCTGTTCATCAATGGTCCCAGCCTGATCACCTCTTAATAAAGCATTGCCTCCAAGGGCAACAACGGCAAGTTTTTTTTTCATAAATTTTATTCTGGAAGATCACAAAAGTACCAAAATTCAAAGAATTACCTATCAGATTATTAATAATAGAAACATGAATCATCTGTGATCTACAGAAGATCCTCCCCGATTAAATGCATAATTATCAATCATGAGAACTGAAGTTAAAAAAAAATGCTACATTTACGAAACTCAAAATACTATTAGATAAGTGAGATTCAGCTATGTATTGTTCATTGCGGTGATCTTCGCAATAACAGGTTTCTCCTGTAAAGAAAAAGGGGGGAAACATATAAACCAGGGGGAAATCCATTATAACATAGATTACATAGGCAATTTTGGACCAATGCCGAAAGAAGTCCTGCCTAGAAACCTTATTGTTTCTTTTAAAAATAATAAAATCATCTTCGAGATGATTTCTTCCTTTGGAAATTCCGGAATACTTAATCTTTCCAATCCGGAAAAAGGAATCTTCGATACTTATTTCAGTCTTTTTACTTTAAAATATTTCTACCCTGTTCAGGCTGGTGATCAGTTTCCGGGTTTTGAAGCAATGAAAGGAATTATGATTAAAAAAACAGCTAGGACCTCTGTAATTTGCGGATTCAACTGTAAAAATGCTGAGGTCAGATTCCCCGGTGACAGGAACAAAGTCTATGAAATCTGGTATACTAATGAGATAAATGTTAAGAATCCCAATACTGCCACTCCATTCAGTCAGATAGATGGTGTCCTAATGAGTTTTTTCTTCTACCTGGGTCCTGCAGAACTACATTTCGAGGCAGAAACAGTTTATAAAAAAGAAATACCAGATGGAGCCTTTGAAAGAAGAGAAAAATTCATACAGGTATCGAGGGAAGAAATCGATAAGTTCATTAACAAAATGATCAGCCTTTAGGGCACAAAGCACAGGGCAAATGGCAAAAGATAAATGATAAAAGGCAAAAGTAAAATACGATTTCATCATTCCATCATTTCATTGTTTCAATTTATCCAGTACAAAAACAAAATCATTTAACTGTTTTTTGAGTAAGACTCAAATTTATTACCTTTGGGTTGCGTTTAAAAAACGATAATTGTCTTGAAAAAACTTTACCAAAAGATGAATAAAGAGAAGGAAGATACCGGTAAAAAGAATACAAAAACCACGAAAAGTTCAGGAAAGACAAAATCTTTTATTACTGATGAGAGGATCAAATTTGTTATAGGGATTCTCATTACCGGTTTTGCATTATATCTTCTTTTGGCTTGTGTAGCGTATCTCTTCTGGTGGAAAACTGACCTCAGTATTTCTGATTCAGATATACTTTCGGGCCCTGATATAGCAGTTAAAAACTGGTCAGGTAAAAGCGGNNATTGCCAAGTTTACTTTTGCAACAATTATTCTATCACTTATACTGGGCTTTATCTTCAGCAGATCAAATGTTTACCTGGGTAGTGGTCCGGGAGGTGCCCAGGGATATCATGTAGTTAAATGGTTGAATGCTTTCATGGGGATGGTAGGAACGGGAGTTATTCTGACGTTTATGACAATTTCATATCTGGTTTTTGCATTGAGAGTCAAACCTGAATCATTCGGATTAAAGTTACCTTCATTCCTTAAATTCCGGAAACACACTGATAATGGAAATGTTGTTCCTCCAACCGATAGAATAACCGATCAGGATGAGGTCCAGGTAATTCCGGATATAAATTCCACCACTGACAAAGTTAATGAAAAAGACAAGGTTGAGTTTATTGTACGAACTACAAAACAATATGAAGAAGATGAGGACCTGGATGAAGATCTTCCGGATTTACTTCCCACAGGTTCCATAATCCGTGACTTTGACAATGACAAATCTTCAATATCACATACTGAAGATGTACCGTTAAATATTACCCGTCCTGAAGCGATTGATACTCTCCCCGATCATGAGGTTGACAAAATAATGGGAGATTATGATCCCAGGCTTGATCTTTCAAGATACAAATTCCCTCCTGTTTCAATTCTGAAAGAACACAAATCGGAGAGCGCCTTCGATAATTCTGAAGTTTTTGAGAACAAAGAAAATATTATTAAAACTCTTGGAGATCATAAGATCAGCATTAAAAGCATTTCTGCAACTGTCGG
>PLMC01000116.1 GCA_003141495.1 Bacteroidales bacterium | reverse complement strand
GCAGCAAATGAAATATCTGCTCCAGTAATTTCAAGTTGAATTGAGTGAACCATATCAACGAAAGCTGATGGACCAAAATAGGCATCCCTTGAAGAGATTGTAGCCGACGAACTTCCAATAACCCTGTTTACATATTCGTCAATTATTTTATATTGTGGTGTAAACTTTGTAATGAATTCAGCATCTGGTTTAAAATCAGCAACATTTATGATCTGACCTCTAATTTTCATCAGGTGCTTCCCTTTAATCTTTTTTGAAGTAAAGGTTATATCTGCTTCAGCCAGTTTTTCCGACCTGCTGCCTCCATTAAGAATGAGCACGGTATCTCCAGCTGAATTGACAAATTTTTCATCAGCAGTCTTATGGTCGTGACCACAAAATATGATGTCAAATCCCGGGACATTATAAGCCACGGCTGCAGTGCCATTTTCATTTAGATTATCAGTATGTTGCAGTTTTCCTTCAGCTCTGTCCCATCCTGAATGGAATAATCCTATCACAAGGTCAGGCTTTTCATTTAAAATTACAGGCATCCATTGCCTGGCTGTTTCAACCATATCTTTAAATTCAATACCGGAATATAGTTGAGGTGGCAGCCAATTAGGAATTGCAGGTGTGACAAGTCCAAAAACAGCAATTTTAATCCCCTCCTTTTCAAAAAGCTGATAAGGCTTAAAATATGGTTTGCCAGAAATGATGTTTAAAGCATTTGCGCCAAGTAACGGGAAATTATATTCTTTAACCAGCCTGTCGTAAACTCTATGCCCTGCTTCTATATCGTGGTTGCCAACAGTACAGGCATCATATCCCATATAATTCATCACTTCAGCAATAAAATGCGGTTGAAGCGTATCAATAAAATTGTAATAATATACCTCAGGTTGTCCNNCTTAATATAGTTAAATGATGAGGCCATGGAAGCGTTCAGCTTCTCTTTTTCAATGAAATCATAAGGAAGAATAACTCCATGCACATCAGTTGTCTCAAATATGCTTATACTCTTTTTTCCTTTCCCTGAACACGAAACCAGAAGTACTAAGAAGAGTAATTTAATTGTCAGAAAAAAAATCGATCTTTTCCTCATTTTTTTAAATATTTCCGATGCCAAACTTATAAAAGAATAATCATTTTTAATTATAATGATATATGTTATTGATCATTTAGTTCTGATAAGTATATATTTGTTCACAAATACTCGCAGATGGTAATAACGGGACTGGATTCTATTTTAAATGAATTTCCTGCTAAGCTAAGAGGAAAGCGAATTGGGATCTTATGTCATGCTGCTAGCATAACAAAAGATTTCTATCATATTACTGATATCTTTTATCAGATGAAAAACTGCAAATTATCTGCTCTTTTCGGACCACAGCATGGCATTCATGGTCAGACGCAGGATAACATGATTGAGTGGCAAAGCCATAAACATCCTGTATTTAATATTCCTCTTTACAGTCTTTATGGGAAGCATCGTAAACCGACTCCTGAAATGCTGAATGGGATTGATGTTTTATTAATTGATCTGCAGGATGTTGGAGCCCGGATGTATACATATATATGGACGGTTAAGTTATGCATGGAGGCATGTGCAGAAGCATCTGTTCCCGTGTGGATACTTGACAGGCCAAACCCTATTGGAAGACTCCCTTTTGATGGTCCGGTTCTGAAAAAGGAATATTTTACATTTGTAGGAGGCGCCTCAATACCCTTATGCCATCGAATGACAATAGGTGAAATGGCGCTGTGGATCAAAGAGAAATATTACCGGGATTGCGACCTGAATGTTGTCAGGATGAAAAACTGGAGGAGATCTTTTCTATTCAGTGACACTGGCCTGCCGTGGGTCTTGCCGTCGCCAAATATTCCGACGGTTCAGACTGCTCTAGTTTATCCCGGTACAGTACTTCTTGAAGCGCTTAATCTTTCTGAAGGAAGGGGTACAACTATTCCATTTGAGCTATTTGGTGCCCCTTTTATTGATCATGAAAAACTAAAAAAGAATCTTGGAAACAGGCATATTGAAGGATGTGTGTTCAGAACTCATGATTTCATTCCAACATTCCACAAATTCAACGGAGAGCTTTGCTATGGTCTGCAGATACATATTACTGACATAGATCGTTTTAAGCCTGTGGGTACCGCTTTGGAAATCTTCGATGCAATAATTGAAACATCCTTGCGTGATTCTCTTAAATTCAAGATGCCACCATATGAATATGAATACAACCTTATGCCATTTGATATTCTCTCGGGCGATTCGGGCATGAGGGAATGCTTAATTTCCAGGAAAAATATCAGCGTTGAGAAGGAAAGATGGGGGTACGAAATTGAAGTGTTCAGAAAAGAATTCCAGAAATTGGCAATTTACCCTGAATAATATGAACTATAATTACCCTTTTGTGTGACTATTTCTGACTAAGATTTGTAATTAACTTATCTATAAGGTTTTGTGAGAGAATAGGTTTAATAATGTAATCGTTAAAACCCGAATTAAGTATTTTTTCTTTATCTCCTAAAAGACCATAAGCTGTCTGAGCAATAATGATAATATCCTTTCTGACCTCCTTGATTTTACTCAAAGCTGAGTAACCATCCATGACCGGAAGTTGAATGTCCATCAAAATAAGGTCCAAGTCAGGAGTATTTAATGCAACATTCACTGCCTCCTGTCCATCGCCGGCATTCAATATAATCACTCCAGCCTTTTCAAGTATTTTATTAAGATATAATCTGCTTGACAGGTCGTCTTCGACTATTAAAATTTTCTTTCCTTTTAAAAACTCATTTTTCATATATAATAATATTATTCAAAAAGTCCGTCATCCCTCAGGAGAAGTAATATCGCTGAATGTGGTACAACTATATATTTTTCCTTGTTGAATTCTATCTCTATTGCACTATTCTGAAGATATACAGCCTGATCTCCTTCTTTTGGTTGAAGTGGAACATATTTTGGTTCATCAGACCTGTTTTTCCATGGTTCATCAACATCATTTACTGAAGGTATGGGGTATCCCGGACCAACTTTAACTACGAAGCCTATCTGAACCTTTTCATTTTCATTTACACCTGGCGGAAGAAGCAATCCACTTTTCGTCATTGCCTGAGGAATCCTGGGTTTAATAAGAATTCTGTCGCCAATTACAATCAGTTTATGCAGATCCTTTTCATCTAATAATACACTCATATATGACTTCAATTCCAGACAAAAGTATTATTTTTTTATTCTTTTCCCCGCTGATCAGGCAGATTTTCGCAGATATATCAATCAGATTTGCGAAGATCAGCGAAATCAGCAGGGAATTTCTTTGCACTTAAAGGCAAAATTCATTAACCAATTGGGCGAATTCAGGTGAAAAATAACTGATATAGTAAGAAATGTTCAGTAAATAAGATTATTGAATCCAGGTAAAAGTATTAATTTTCGGCAATGAATTCTGATATTTACAAAACAATAGCATCAACCTCTCAGGGTATTTTTAAAGAAAAAGGGAGCCGATTTGTTTCTTTCGCCGTTCCGATCTCAAGTCAGGAAGAAATAAAACCGATCATTGATAAAATCAGGAAGGAACATCATGAGGCAAGGCATCATTGTTACGCCTATATAATTGGACACGAAAGAATTATATGGCGGGTGAATGATGACGGAGAACCTTCAGGCACGGCAGGGAGGCCAATTCTTGGTCAGATAAATTCATTTGGGTTGACAAATATCATTATAGTAGTTAGCAGGTATTTTGGAGGCACATTACTGGGAGTAAGTGGATTAATAAATGCCTACAGATCTGCTGCAGAATCCGCATTAAGAAATGCAGAACTGACAGAAAAGACAGTAAATGAATACTATAAAATCACTTATCCATATATTTCCATGAATGATGTTATGAAAATACTGAAGGAAGAAAACATTGGACAATCAGAACAATCATTTGATATTGAGTGCCATATCTTACTAAATTTCAGAGTATCGGTGAAAGAAAAAGTTCTTAATCGTCTTTCACGGATTGACGGTCTGAACTATAGATATATTGAAACACGCTAAGGTAATACGCTGGTTAAATTTTTTAATTAATTATCAACATTAAATGAAGTTGAAACAAATCTTGACTAATTTTGATACCGGATTAATCATGTGCATTTAATGTGCCATCTTAATGAAAAACAGAAGCTTAGTATCAATAGATGATTTTTCAACAGAAGAGATCCTGAGGATACTCGATCTGACTGAAGAATTCGAAAGAGAACCTACTAAAAAGTTACTTGAAGGAAAAGTTATAGCAACGCTATTTTTTGAGCCTTCTACCCGGACAAGGTTAAGTTTTGAAAGTGCGATCAGCAGGCTGGGAGGTAAAATTATCGGATTTTCTGATTCTTCCAGCTCGAGCGTTTCAAAAGGAGAAACATTAAATGATACAATCCGGATGGTTGACAAATACTGTGATCTGATTGTAATGAGGCATCCCATTGAGGGAAGCGCCAGATATGCAAGCGAGATCTCCACTGTGCCTGTTATTAATGCAGGAGACGGTGCAAATCAGCACCCCACGCAGACCTTACTTGATCTCTATTCAATCAGAAAAACACAGGGAACTCTCGATAATCTGAATATCTTTATGGTTGGTGACCTTAAATACGGCAGGACAGTCCATTCTCTTATGATGGCTATGTCGAGATGGAATACAACCTTCAATTTTATCGCTCCTGAAGAACTTAAAATGCCTGACGAATTTAAGCTGTATCTTGAAAACCTTGGCCTCAAATACTATGAGCATAACGATTTTACTGATATAATTTCAAAAGCCGATATTATATATATGACAAGGGTCCAAAAGGAGAGATTCTCTGATCCCATAGAATATGAGAAGGTAAAAAATGTTTATGTTCTGAGAAATTCTATGCTTAAAAACACCAAGCCTAACATGAGGATTCTGCATCCGCTGCCGCGCGTAAATGAGATACACACCGATGTGGACAATAATCCGAAGGCCTATTATTTTGAACAGGCTCTTAATGGGGTCTACACTCGTCAGGCTATTTTATGTTCTCTTTTAGGAATTATTAAAGAAAGGACAGAACTATGAAGGAAACAAAACAAATGAGCGTCAGCGCCATCCAGGATGGAACAGTTATTGACCATGTCCCGGCCCGTAATCTTTTTAAAGTAATACAAATATTGGGTCTTGACCGTATTGATAACCAGATAACTTTCGGAACTAACCTTGAAAGTAAAAAGCTTGGTAGAAAAGCGATTATTAAGATATCCGGCGTTTTTTTCGAAGATGAAGATATAAACAGGATTGCTCTTGTTGCACCAGATGCCAAATTAAATATAATTAAAGATTATGAAGTTGTTGAGAAAAAAGTTGTTGTTGTCCCGGATAATATAGTTGGAATTGCTAAATGCATGAATCCGAAATGTATAACTAACTTTGAATCAGTAACAACAAGATTCAAAGTGGTATCAAAGAAGAATGTATCATTGAAATGCCATTATTGCGAAAAAATCACCACCCAGGAGAACATGCAGATAATCTGATTTTGTACCTCTTACTACGATTTTAGATATATATGTGGTGGCGTTTAAAAAATACTTTGTGAACCTTTGTGAGAACCTTAATATAATCCTATCTCAACCTGTCGTACGATTTCACCAGCTGGTCATCCTTTTTGATTCCCCTGGAAGCTAAAATTGAAAAGATTAAGATTGCCAGGGGCAAGATCATCTTAAATCCTGGAATTAATCTTGCGTCAAACTTTGAAACAATTCTGAACGAAACATAAATTGAAGCAATCAGGAACACCACTGCAAGTATCACTATGAATAATGAGAACCACAATTGAAGTTTCCGATTTTTAAAAATAAAAATTGTGATTAGTGAGATTGCAGGAATCAGAATAATTAAAACAGATAATGGTAACAACTTGTCAATCATTTCCGGATTTTGTCCTATCCTATCACGAACTATCCCATTTAACGTAACTTTTATTGCGGCTCCTGTACTATCTGAAAAATTAATGAAACTCCCGCTTATAAGTACTAATGATAAAAGGATCATAAGAGAAAAATATATGGACTGTATACGCTGAATCATAATCATCAAATTTGAGTGTAAAAATAACCTCTTTTTATTAATTATCTTACAGAATAATTCTTGCGCTAATAAATAGAAACAATCAATTATTTATGGAAATTTAACATATTATTCATAAATCACATTATTTAGGACAACAATAAAACATCTACATTTGTCAGTTTATTAACTTTTGAAATAGATAAGATTTGGTAATACTATTTACAAGTCTATCTGGCGCTATAATTTTTAGGAAAACTTCATGCCTTAAACTATGACACATTTTATGTTAAAGAAAAGAATTTTTAACTCGTTTATAATAATTGCATTTCCCGGGATTTTGTGTTCCTGCCATTCTGGAGTGTCTGATAATAAAACAGCTAACAGGCAATCTGTTGGTCTCAAAGTTGAAGGAATTATTGTAAGTCCGACAGTATTGGACCAGACTATTGCTATTTCCGGAACATTGAAGCCTTTCGAAGAAACTGTTTTAATGCCTGAAGTTCCGGGACGCGTAGTTGAAATTAATATAACTGAAGGAGGGTTTACAAAAAAAGGAACCTTACTTGTAAAACTTTTTGATGGGGATTTACAGGCGCAGCTTAAAAAATCACAGGCACAGCTGCAACTGGAACAGCAAACTGAGAACCGGCAAAGCGAATTAATGAAAGTTAATGGAATAAGTCAATTGGACCTTGACCAGACAATTTTACAGATAAACTCTATCAAGGCTGACATTGAAGTGTTGAAGGTGCAGATAAATAAAACGGAAGTCAGGGCTCCTTTTGATGGAACCATCGGGTTAAGAAATATAAGCATAGGCGCACAGGTTACAACTTCAACTGCCTTGGCAACAATACGCGATTTAAGACATTTGAAGCTGGATTTCAGTGTTCCGGGAAAATATAGCAGTATGATAAAGCCAGGCTTTAAAGTTCAATTCTCTGTCCGAGGTGACGACAAGAAATATGATGCAACAGTAATGGCAACTGAACAGGGTATCGAATCAGATACCCGTAACTTAACTTTACGGGCGATAGTTCAGAGCGATGTTTCATCGCTTACACCCGGTGAATTTGCAGATGTTGATTTAAGATTAAGTGAGAACAAAAATGCATTGATGGTTCCTACTGAAGCTGTAATCCCACAAGCTAGGACAAAGCAACTGATAGTAGCAAAAAAAGGAAGGGCCAGCTTTGTTACAATAACAACTGGTATACGGAATGCATCATCTGTACAGATATTAAGTGGTATAAACCCAGGCGACACAGTAGTTACAACCGGAATACTTTTTCTTAAACCGAATGCTGTCCTTAATTTTTCAAAAGTTAAAAGTAACCCATTATGACATTATCCGATTTTGCAGTCAAAAGGCCGGTAGCGTCAATCGTAATGAGCCTTATAATTGTGTTGTTTGGTGTGGTAGGATACAATTTTTTAGGAGTACGTTTATATCCTGCTATTGACCCCCCGACTATCAATGTTCAGACTTCTTATGCCGGTGCAAATGCTGAAATTATGGAATCTCAGATTACTGAACCTTTGGAGAAGGCAATAAATGGTATTGAAGGTGTAAAATCCATTTCTTCGTCATCTACTGTCGGGAGCAGTAACATCACCGTAGAATTTAATGTTGGTGCTGATCTTGAAAGAGCTGCAAATGATGTGCGTGATAAAACTGCACAGGCTGCCCGAAGTTTACCTCAGGATATTGATGCTCCTCCTATTGTAAGCAAAGCTGATGCCAACAGTGATCCTATACTTACTCTGGCTGTTCAAAGTTTAACATTGACGTCAACTGAACTGAGTGATTATGCGGAGAATGTTTTACAGGAAAAACTGCAGACGATACCCGGTGTAAGCTCTGTTGTACTATTTGGACAAAAACGTCCTGCCATGAGACTTTGGCTGAACCCTGATAAAATGGCTGCATTCAATATAACTGCTCAAGACGTCTTTTCTTCTTTAAATAATGAAAACATTGACTTGCCCGGAGGAAAAATCAGAGGTAATGGTACGGAGCTTTTAGTTAAAACACATGGCTTGCTGGTTAGCGAGGATGATTTTAATAACCTGATTATCAGGCAATCAAATGATCAGATAATTAAGCTTAGCGATATCGGCAATGCAATCCTTGGCCCTGAGAATGAGGAAACGGCAGTTGAATTGAATGGTGCAGAGGGTATTATGCTGGCAGTGATTCCCCTGCCAGGAGCCAACACTATTGACATTGCCGATGAGTTCTATAAAAGGTTTGATGATATCCAAAAAAATCTTCCAAGCGGTTTGACATTATATGTAGGATATGACAGATCAAAGTTTGTACGTCAATCTGTAAAAGATGTAACAGAAACTTTGATCGTTGCTATTATGCTGGTTGTTATTATTATTTTCCTCTTTTTCAGGGATTGGGTAATAGCATTGCGACCTTTAATAGATATTCCAGTTTCGCTTGTTGGTTCATTCTTTATAATGTACATATTCGGTTTTTCCATAAACGTACTGACACTTCTTGCCATCGTCCTAGCAACAGGCCTTGTGGTTGACGATGGAATTGTCGTTACAGAGAATATCTTCAAAAAAAGAGAACTGGGAATGGACAAGTGGACCGCAGCTTTACATGGCACTCGTGAAATTTTCTTTGCTGTCATCTCTACATCACTTACACTTGCAGTCGTTTTTATCCCTGTGATTTTCCTGTCGGGATTCACAGGCAGGCTTTTTCGTGAATTTGGTATAGTCCTGGCAGGAGCCGTATTAATTTCAGCCTTTGTATCTCTTACTCTTACCCCGGTGCTTAATATAAGGTTGGGAGGATCACGAATAGGACATTCAAAATTTTACAATGTTACCGAACCGTTTTATGCAGGTCTTGATAAAGGTTACAGAAGACTATTAAGCTATGTCATTAAACATAAATGGATTCCTATAACGATACCTTTTGTGTGCCTATTAATGATTTTAATTTTTTCTAAATTATTGAAATCGGAACTGGCGCCGTTGGAAGACCATAGTGTTTTAAGAGCTTCAATTACTTTACCTGAAGGTGCAGATTTTGATTATACAAACTCACTTGTAGACAGGATCTCTCAGCAAATGCTGGACAGTATTCCAGAAACGCGTCTAACATTTGCAAGGACGGGTGGTGGAGGTGGTGGTGCTTCCAGTACTAATCTGGGAAGTATTAATTTATTTCTGACAGAACCTAATCAAAGAAAAGTTACACAGCAACAGGTTTATGATAAGCTAATAAGGGTCTATAGACGTTATTCAGAGGCCAGGATCATTCCAAATCAGGAACAGACTATAGCCACTTCCATGGGTTCAGGATCACAGTTACCAGTTCAATTTGTAATACAAAACCTGGATTTTAAAAAGATCCAGGATGTACTTCCGAAATTTCTTGATGCAGCCAGGAAAGACTCTATATTCAGCAATGTTGATGTTAATTTAAAATTCAATAAACCGGAAATCAATCTTACAGTTGATCGTCTAAAAGCTACTAATCTCGGAGTGAATGAATCTGATATATCATCTACTTTACAGTTGGCTTTAAGTGGCCGCAGATATGACTATTTTCTAAGGAATGGTAAGCAATATCAAATAATCGGACAAGTTGAGAGAGCTGAACGCAGCCAGCCAGGAGATATTACCGCGTTGTATGTAAGAAGCAAAGCCGGAAGGCTGATACAGCTTGATAACCTTGTAAAAACTGAGGAAAGCAGCAGCCCTCCTACTTTATTTCATTTCAACCGTTATAAATCTGCTACAGTTTCTGCATCTCTGGCACCAGGAAGGACACTTGGTGAGGGAATTGCTGAGATGCATAAGATTGAAGCAAAACTTCTTGATACTTCATTTCATACCGATCTGTATGGATCATCACGCGACTTTGCAGAAAGTAGCTCGAATATTTCTTTTGCTCTCCTTTTTGCACTTGTATTGATCTATCTTATCCTGGCAGCTCAGTTTGAGAGTTTCCGCGATCCTTTTATAATTATGATCACAGTACCACTGGCGCTTGCAGGAGCTTTGTTATCATTGTGGGTATTTAAACAGACATTAAATATCTTCTCTGAAATAGGAATGATCATGCTTGTAGGTATCGTTACCAAGAACGGAATATTAATAGTCGAATTTGCGAATCAGAAACGTAAAGCGGGTCTTGGGATTGGCGAAGCTGCTTTTGAAGCTGCTGCCTCCCGTCTCCGTCCTATATTAATGACTTCATTGGCAACTATGTTTGGGGCGCTCCCAATAGCTCTGGCTCTCGGTGCCGGTGCGCAAAGCCGTGTTCCTCTGGGAATTGTTGTTGTCGGCGGGCTGCTTTTTGCCCTTATACTAACCCTGTTTGTCATTCCGGTGATGTATATATTAATGGCTGACAAAAAACTACAGCATGTGATTGAGACCCCAAAAAATAATGAGACTGAACAATAAACTAAATGTCAATGAAGAAACTTATTCTGAATTTAAGCATAATTATATTTTTTATCCCTCTGACTTATTCTCAGAAGGTACTTACTTCAGAAGATGCAATCAGTATAGCGTTGAAGTATAATTATGACATTTTGGTTGCCAGGAATAGCGCAACAACTGACAGTGTGAACAATACACCGGGAAATGCAGGTATGCTGCCTGACATTACCATTAGCAGTACTGAAAGCTATTCAATGGCTACAAAACTTCATCAGAAGTTTCCTGACGGATCTACTGTGTCATCATCAAATACACAATCCAACTCGCTTAATGCCAATATAGGACTCAGCTGGACCTTATTTGACGGGGGTAAAATGTTTGTCACAAAAAGAAAACTAAGTGAAATTCAGGAATTAGGTGAAATTCAATTCAGGGACAGGGTTCTCCAAACCGTATATGATGTAATCCTGGCATATTACGATGTTGTGCGACAGAAACAGGAATTAGCTTCTATTAACGAGGTAATTACCTATAATCTCGATCGTGTAAAAATCTCTCAAACTTCATTTGACGCAGGACTCTCCCCAAAGACAAATCTTTTGCAGGCTAAAATTGACTTGAATGTTTACCAGGAAAATGCTATAAATCAGCAATCTATTATACTCGCAGCAAAAAGATCACTCAACCAGTTATTGGGTAGAAACACTGATGTTCTATTTGAGGTGCTCGATTCAATACCCATCAGTGAATCGCTCGACAATAGAGTGCTGTCTCAGAAGCTCGACTCAAGTAACACAAGTATTTTAGCATATCAGAAACAGATTGATGTTGATAAGTTAAGCATTAAGGAGATGAACAGCATGCTGTTGCCAAAAATATTTTTCAATACTGGTTATGGTTTATTCCAGAGCAACAGTCCTGATGGAAATCCGCTGGTAACCCGCACTATCGGACCTTCTGTCGGCGGTACGGTCTCCATTCCCATTTATCAGGGCGGAAATGCTATAAGACAGATAAAAGTTGCAAAAATTCAACTGCAATCTGACCAATATAATTTTGAAAATATCAGACTGAAGGTAAATCAACAATTGCAAAATGCTCTTACGCAATTTGAAAATCAATTAAACTTGTTAAAAATCGAAAAGGACAATGCAATACTCGCAAAAGAGAATCTTGAAATTTCAATTCAGCGTCTCAGGTACGGACAGACCACTTCTCTGGAGGTCAGTCTCGCTGAGAATAGTTTTGTCGACTCATTAACCCGGCTTATTAATTTTGAATACAACTTAAAAGTTGCCGAAACAAAACTTAAGCAATTGCTAGCAAGATTATAATATCATAAAAGCTTTTATCGCTCACAGTTTCATTTAAAGAACATTACTTAAAATCTTCTATTATCTGTATTGGTTTAGCCGGTATAGATCCCGGATTGTTCTTTGCGATTAAACCAGATTGTATTAAATTTGAGCCTAAACATTTTATATGCAAAAGAAGACTGAACTCATTACAAATAAAGATGGAAGTATCTTTCATCTTAATCTGCTGCCCGGCGACATTGCTAATAAAATAATTATTGTAGGTGATCCGGGGCGTGTTGATATGCTCGCATCATTGTTGCAGGATATCAGAGTAAAAAAAGAAAACAGGGAGTTCCATACTGTCACAGGATCTTTTGAAAACAGCGAGATAACCATTATCTCGTCAGGAATCGGAACTGATAATATAGATATTTTATTAAATGAACTTGATGCTCTGGTGAATATTGACTTGAATACCGGTATATGTAAGGAAGAGCCTGTTTCCCTGACATTTATCAGGCTTGGCACATCGGGGGGCCTGAGGACTGATGTGCCGGCAGGTTCATGCCTGCTCACAGAGACTGCCATCGGGTTTGATGGCCTCCTGCATTTCTATGAAGGTTATGACTGGATTCTGGATACAGGTTTATCTGATAGTCTTGTTGAATATCTGGAATGGCCCGATACGCTCTCCTACCCTTACGCAGTAAATGCGAATAAAGAACTTATGGAGATATTTCAGAATGAAGGTTTCAAAAAAGGGATAACAATATCTGCACCAGGTTTTTATGCCCCCCAGGGAAGAAGACTAAGACTTGAAACATTTGATAATGAAATAAATAACAAGCTGGCTGAATTTTCTTATAGAGGCCGTACCATTAGCAATTATGAGATGGAGAGCTCTGCCATTTATGGATTATCGGCGTTGCTTGGGCACAAAGCATTAACAATCTGCCTGGTTATTGGCAATCGCGTGACCGGAGAATTCGTTCAGGATTACAAACCGTTAATGAATGATCTGGCACTTAAGGTATTCAACCTTCTCTGAACTACAAAAATGATGCTTGTATACAATCTAAAATTGAATATATTTGTATAACTAACCTGTCAATTATTAGAAAATGTCAGAAATCACTACCAATAAAAATGTCAGAGACGATGAAATAGATTTCCTTGATCTATTTAAAAGAATGGGCAGAACATTAAACAGATGGGGCATGGCTCTGGGAAAAGCCTTTCTCATATCCATTGTTTTTATTTTAAAACGGTGGTTACCTCTGGGATTAAGTGTCGTAGCCGGTATAGGGATATCATACTTATTAAAGACGTCTTCAGCATCGTTCTATACCTCCGATCTGGTATTCAGAAATAATCTGGCTCTCATGGATAAAAAAACATTAAGAGATAATTCAGGCACTACCTCTGAAATAATCTCTAAAATTAACAAACTTCATGCATTTTGTTCCGAAAATAACAAGGCAGCATTATCGATTGCTTTAACGATGAAACCTGAATCAGTTAAGAATATTTCTGATATAAGTGCATACTGGATAATTGATCTGAGTAGAGACGGAATTCCGGATTATGTGGATTACAAAGGCAATCACAGTGCATACGATACTATTAATATCAGAATGCAGGATCGGTTTGATATCAGGGTGAAAATTAATTCTCCACAAGATCTAAATTTAGTACGTGATGGTATCATAAGGTTTATTGAGAGTGATTCACTTTATCAGCAAAGAAACCTGCTACGGTTAAGGCAAAACCTTGACTTACTAACACGATTAAACTTTGACATTCTGCAACTTGACAGTTTACAGAAGGTAAAATATTTTGAGGAAACACGTAATATGAAACCGAGTAGTGGAGGGCAGATTGTTTTTATGCAGGAACAGAAGACCCAGTTAGTATATGGTGACATTTATCTATTATACGAGCGTAAACAAAAACTTGAATCTGAACACGATTTGTATAAAGGTGTTGTAACCGTTTTAAGTGATTTTCCCTTCCCTGCAAGAAGAGACAATGGAGCCATGTATTATGGTAAACAAGTGATTCCTATAGTTTTCCTAATAACATTACTTATTCTGATTATTCTTTCAAACCGAAAGAAACTTGAAGAAGTATACAAAAAATACTGAAATAAAAAAGGGAGCTTCAAACTCCCTTTTTTATGGTTTAGAATATTCATTTTGTTTATTTTTGTACTAATTCATGCGCCGGTCCATTTTTATGCAATAACAGGAAAGAAAATAAGGAGAAGAAAGAGACTCCTGCTAATCTGTACAGTACAGTCTCAAACATAAAAAAAATGATTATCATAATGATAAACAATCCCAGCATTAAATTCTTTTCGTTTATCGCTATAAAAATCAAAGATCCAAATACCAGTAAAAAAAACGAAAAGCCAACCAGACCATCTTCAAGGAGCACTTCAAGAAACTGATTATGAGCATTTAACCTCTCTTTTTCAAGTTTATCTTCGCCGATTCTGATATACTCCTTTACTAATTCAGTCCTGACATCGCCAATACCAACTCCAATTATCGGATGATTTTTAATAATTTGCATTGCAGATTTCCAGACTATTAATCTCTCATCCTGTCGTCTTAGTTCATATCCCTGTTCTTTCGAAAAACCCTGAAGCAATAAATTAACACGATCATTATTCCGTATCAATGGCAAAGAAAGTACTAAAATTATAATTATGGACATCCAGATTATTCTTGATTTTTTACGGTTTATGATCTTGTTAATCGCGTAAAACGATATCGTAGCAATTGCAGCCAGTATACCTGCCCTGGAAGAAATAAAATATATTGAGATAAATAATAAACTTCCGATAATCAACCACCAGATCCTAAACCGCTTTTTCATTGATTTGTCGTACCACGATTCTAAAGAAATGAAGACAGAGATCAAAACATACATAGCCAGATATGAAGGATGAATTGAATATACCAGATCGGGACCAAAAAAGTAATTAATCCAATAAGCATCCGTGGGATGTGGATTGAAAAACAATCCTCCGTTACTGAAATAGAGGGAACGGTAAAGTGCATATACAAAACATGAAATAACATAAACTAATGTACTAATAGCAAAGACCCTAAGTAGATTCAAAGTATTTGATTTGATCCGTGCTCCCGGATTAAATAAAATTAAAGGGAAAATTAATAGTGACAATCTTCCAAAAACATTTGACCATCCCATGTAAAAATCAGAAGAATATAATACGCTTATTACTTGCCATAGAAAAAACAACATAAATGAAATCAGAAGATTTCTATACTTTGAATCGTATCTGAATATTTCCCCAAATTTAAAATAGTTTTCACTTATCCATGTCAAACAAAGCAAGATCATAAGCGGGGGAATGTACTTGTAATGGATAGGTAAAACTACCATAATCAGAATAGCTGCAAGGTAAGAGAAGTCGCCCCTGCTACGTTGTAGTATTATTTCTTCCTTAAGCATTTTTCAACTAATAATTTTCAAGAATCTGATCACAGATCAAATCTACCTGCGATTCCGTAAGTTCAGGATAGATCGGAAGAGATATGACTTCCCGTGTTACCTGGCATGAAACCGGAAATTCAGAGGGCAGATGTTTTTTATATTTGTAGGCTGCTAGAAAGGGCAACGGATGTGGATAATGTACTGCCCAGGATATGCTTTTTTCATTAAGGAGCTTTATCATGTCATCTCTTCTTTTGCATCTGATTACAAAGAGGTGAAATACATGCTTAATATCTGGCTGAATTAACGGTAAACAGAATTCTTCATTAACAGTCAGCCTCTTAATATAATGCTCAGCAATTATTTCTCTTTGCGAATTCCATTTGTCAAGATAACCCAATTTCGCGTTAAGTATTGACGCCTGAAGACTGTCGAGACGACTATTTCTGCCTATAACAGTATGCTCATGTTTAGTTTTAAGCTGACCATGATTTGAAATTTTCATGGCTATTTCGTACAACTTTTGATCGTTGGTAATTATAGCTCCTCCATCGCCATATGCTCCTAAGTTCTTACTGGGAAAGAAACTAAAAACAGAAGCTATGCCAAATATGCCTGCTTTTTTCCCATAATATTCCGCCCCATGAGCCTGGGCACAATCTTCAATGATATGAATTTTGTGTTTTTCAGATATCACAGTTATCTCAATCATATCAGCCGGAAAACCATATAAATGAACCGGGATAATTGCTTTTGTTCTGGCTGTGATTTTATTTTCAATCTTTTCAGGATCTATTGTATAAGTATCGTGTCGGATATCTACAAAAACAGGCTCTGCGCCAATATTATTTACTGCTTCGGCCGTTGAAATCCATGATAATGCAGGAACTAGGACTTCATCACCAGGTCCTATATTCAGTGATTTCATGATTATCTCCAGCGCATCGGTCCCATTTCCGCAACCTAAACAGTATTTTGCGCCAAGCCAATCCGCGAAAGCCATTTCAAAATCAGAAACAGCTTTCCCTTTAATAAAATTTGAATCTGCTATACAGCTTTCAATTGCTTTGTCAATATCACTTTTAATGCTTAGATATTGTGCATGTAAATCTACAAAAGGTATCATAAACCTGTTATTATAGCATAATGTTTAAACCTGCAATGAAACAGTTATAAGGCATTAAATACATTCAAAACTGAACTAAATGACGGATAATTTCGCAGCTGTATAGATTTTATCAATAATTTCCACGGTTTTTAATCCTTCAAATCCATTGGTACCAATAGTTCCTTTATTTTGTAAAACATCTACGACATTTTTATAAACTTTGTCATGGTTCGACATTGAACCTACATACTGGCCGTAATTGTTAGGAGGATTTCCTTCAGGCAAATTAGTTATTTTATAATCCTTAATATTCTGATACTCTAATTCGTTCAGGTATTGGCCCCCTATTTTAACTGTCCCATTTTCGCCAAAAATTGTCAGCGATCCTTCCATGTTTCTTGAATAACTGTTCACCGTGTAATTTATTGTACCGATAACCCCATTATAGAATTCAAGTATAACAACGCCTGTGTCCTCAAATTCAATTATTCTATTATGATTAAAATTTCTGGTAATTGACTCTGTTCTTTTAATATCTCCAAACATCCAGTATAATAAATCAATGAAATGGCTGAATTGTGTGAAAAGTGTACCTCCGTCAAGATTTACAGTTCCCTTCCAATCAGATTGGTTATAATATTCTGCATTTCTGTTCCAGAAACAGTTAAGCTGAATACTATAGATTTTTCCTAATCGGTTCTCATCCAGAGCTTCTTTTATTGCCTTAACCGGAGGATTATATCTGTTTTGTTTCACAACAAAAAGTCTTTTATTAGCTTTTTCAGCCTCTTTTATCATCTCACCACAATCATAAACTGTAATGGCCATTGGCTTCTCACATAATACATGTACCCCCTTTTTGAAGGCTTTAATTGAATGTTCGGCATGTAAGCCGTTTGGAGTGCAGATAGCAATAACATCCAGATCATTTTCATTTCTTAATAGCTCATCATAGTCTGTATAAATTTTTGAGTTGTACTTTTGACCAAGACTAAATGCTCTGGAACCTACATTATCACATACTGCTTGCAGATATCCTAACCTGGAGATCTGCACTGCATGTCTTTCAGCAATTCTACCGCAACCTATAATTGCAAATTTCAATTTATTCATGACTTTTTATGAAGTATCTTAAATTCATCAAATATGCAAAATAACTGGTTTGTAATATTTCATTTAGGAAAACCAGACTCTATGTAACATTATCAAGGATTTTCTTATACTCCTTAGCTGCAATTCTTGCTGTGTACTTTTTCTCGAATGCCTTCCGGCCATTTTGTCCCATCTGCCTTCTTAAGTCATCATTATCTTTAAGAAAAGAAATTGCATTAATCAATCCATCCAGATCATCAGGATTGACAACTAATCCGCAATTCTCCTCTCTGACTAAATATGCAATTTCAGAATTAGCAGGTACCAGTGCAATAACCGGTCTGCCGGCTGCCAGGATTCCATATATTTTACATGGAACTGCCATCCCTTCAAGGCCTTGTTTCAGAGTGACCAAATGCACATGCGATGCAGCCATTATATTATTAAAATCAATATTATTCTGGAACGGAAGCATCATTACATTTTTTTGATCTTTGATTTCAAACTCACTTAATAATTCTGGTTTTCTTATTCCTTCTCCAACAAAAATGAAAAATACATTTTCAATATTTTTTTTTACTGCCCTTCCCATTGTTCTTACCTCATTCCAGATTCCAATATTCCCTGAATACTGTACAACAAAACTTTCTTTAAGCCCTCTTTCAATAACGAAATTATTCTTATCAAAATCAACCGGAAAAATCAGATCATCATCCTGCCAATGGGGAATGTATTCAATTCTATCTTGACATTCCGGACATAAATTAACGACAAATTGTTTGGTATCTCTTCCGATTACGATTATTATCTCACTTTTTTTCAGAGCTAATATAAATAAACGTTGCCATAGCTTTATAAAAATGTTTTCCCCTGATACTTTTCCTAACCGGACCAATCCTTCAGGGAATATATCCAGCAGGACATATATGAATTTTCTTTTCTTTAATGAACAAATATGTGAAAGTAATATGCCCAGAAAAGGTGGATTTGTTAGCGCCCATACAGGAGTCTTCTCTTTTGAAAATAATAACTTTAACGATGCACTGATCATAAAAGTTAATATATTAATAGATTTGCCTGCAAGAGAGTTTTTATCGATATTTGTAGAAGGCAGATAAATAATATTAATCCCTTTATATAATACTCTTCTGGGTTGCCTTATAAAATTAGTATAACTTGGATGTGCTGACCATACTTCAACTTCAATATTTTCTTCCGCCAGCAAGGCGCAAAGGCCCGTAAAAAGATTTGCAGTTGAAACCTGATCGGGATAAAAGACCTGGGAGATTAAAAGGAACTTTTTGGACATCAGAATTTGTTCATAGTTTCAATTACCCACATAATTTCCTCCTTTGAATGCATTGTTGATATAGGAAGACTGAGAGTTGTAGAATGTATTTCTTCAGAAATTGGAAACTTCAAATGAGATAAAAAGGATAAAGCTTTCTGTTTGTGAGGAGGTACAGGATAATGAATTTCTGTCTGTATATTATTCTTCAGTAAATAATCTTTTAATGCGTCACGTTTTTTATGACGTATATTGAATATATGGTATACATCATAAGAACTTTCATCAACCGAAGGTTTAATAAAATCGTCCTTAAGATGAGAAATATAAAGCAAAGCCAATTCTCTTTTATACGTGTTGATCTTGTCGAGATACGCCAGTTTAGTAATAAGAAATGCTGCCTGAATCTCATCAAGTCTTGAATTCAATCCAATGAATTCATTTTGATATTTTTTGCGTGATCCATAATTCCTCAACATTTCAGTTTTCAGATGGAGGTTCTCATTATTGGTTAATATCGCACCGCCATCACCTATACATCCAAGGTTTTTAGTAGGATAAAAACTGAATCCGGCTATATCACCGAAACCTCCAACCTTTTTTCCCTTATATTCTGCTCCATGGGCCTGAGCACAGTCTTCAATCAGTAACAGATTATGTTCTTTACATATTTCCATAATCGGATCCATATTGCATGGTTTCCCATAGAGATGAACCACCATTATTGCCCGGGTTCGCGGAGTAACAGATTTCTCAATCATGGCCGGATTAATATTATACGTCCTTATATCAGGTTCGACAAGAACCGGTTTATGACCTGCAAGGATTATGGAGAGAATAGTCGCAATATATGTGTTGGATGGTACAATAATGTCTGAGCCTTTTTCCAATTCCAAAGCCAACAAAGAAATTGTTAGTGCATCAAGCCCTGAAGCTACTCCTGAGCAATATTTTATATTGTTGTAGGATGAGAACTCCGTTTCAAATTTTTTTACCTTGTCGCCAAGTATAAACCAGCCTGAGTGAAGTACTTCTTCAAAATTCTGTCTGTACTTATCAAAATAAGGCCGGTTTACCTTAAAAAGGTTTTCATATTCAATCTTCATATTTTTCAAATATATAGTCTCCTTCATCAAAATTCTTAGAAGCAAGAACCATTAGTATTGCGTTTTTAGAAAAATCGAACATTTTATGCCAGTCTTTCTGTTCGAGTATAAGGCATTGAGATGGGGTTCTTAAGGAATAGATATTTGTTTGAGTTCCGTCATTATTGAATATTTTGCATCTTCCTTTGATACAAATTGCAGCCTGTATAGTTTTATGATGGCGATGTCCTCCCCTCACCGATCCATCAACACCATAAATATAAAATACACGCTTTATTATAAACGGAAGGACATTTTCAACTACAGTCAGATTGCCTCTTTTATCAGTATAAGTCTTTAGATCAATTAAATAAGCCATCTAGATTTCTCTTAGTTTAATTAAATTATACTTAAAAATACTTTTAAATATAAGTTTCAAAGTCTCCCGTACTCCCTCATGACCGTATGAGTTATAGATTCTCTTATATTCAGGAAATGTGCTTTCAAGGTATTGTTCTTTGGTTATTATTTCTTTTATATAGGGTTTATAAAAACCATATATTACCTTTTTTGAAAGACGATTCCAGCCGAGGTCTGCAATACCTTCTGCCATTATACGAACAAAATGAAAATGGAAAAAAATCACTTCAAAACCTTCTTTACTTCTATTATTGTATCCAACTACTTTATCTTCTTTAAAAATAAAATCATATTGCATGGCATTCCAGGGAGCTACGCCTCCTCCAAGATTATGAAGTATGTGAACCTCAGGATATTCCAGAGGCCAGCTGTCGAGGTATTTCTGGTCACCGAACTTACCGTCTTCATAACGGTTGAAACACCAGTCAATACATTGTCCTACCCATTTTTTAAGAATAGATCTGCTTTCTGGTGTATTGAAGAAAGTTATAAACTGGACACAGAACAGTCCAGCCCTCTTCTGTTCAAAAATTTGTGCGAATCTGGAGTATCGATGCTCTGTAATTAGAACTGATTTATTCTCAGGGATTTCATCCAATAAAATTTGAGGAGAACCAAAAAAATACATATCCGCATCGATGTATGTGCAAGAATGAACATCAAATGAATCAAGTACATAACATATTGCAGAGGAGGTACATGTCCAGTAATACTCAGCTTTGCTCCTGCTTTGCTTGATATCGAGCAAAGCCTGATTTTCGAATGCTTTCAGGGGAATAATTGTAGTATTGCTTAAATTAGATTTTCCAAGAACTTCAAAGGTCAGGTTGTCGAAAGCAAAGATGTAGAGATGAAAGTCGGTAGAATTCTTTTTAAGCGAATCGTAAAGCAACAAACCCCTGCTAAGGTATGCTGAATCAAAGAGGGTACAAAAATTTAGTTTTGTCTGCAATTTTGAGAGGGGTTTCAATTATATAAAATAAGCATAAAGACTAAAGGTCCTCGGTATGAATGAACTTTTGTATAAATTGTTTTCTTCCCGTTACCATATCAGCAATTATATCGCGAATCTCAAAAATGGAGAGATTTAGTGGTACTATTCGCCGCTGGAATGAAGCCAATCGGACATCCTTTTCGGTAAATAATATATCCTCGGCAAAATTTCCCCAGCGCTTAGATGGCATAAGGCTTACTGTCATTCCTGCATGAGCTGAGGGAAGAAGCATACCTGAACCGTGAATACCTATAACCAGAGTACTTTCTGAGTATATTTCACAGAGCATCTTTTCAGCATCTTCAGTAAACCTTTTAACTCTCAGGTCCCTGATGTATGATGGAAATTTTCCGAAATCTCCCAATCCTGCAACTGAATATGTGAATTTCGTTACAATCGTTCTTCTTAACAGTCTAAATAGATAAATAACACGTAAATACTGGAAGGGAATTAACAATTTTCCCAATCCGGCTTTTTTAAAACCTTTGAGAAGATAAATATTTCTGATCCATAGACGGTCAGGATCTTCCCTCCAAATAAAGGTTATCGACGGAAAAGAAGGCTCATTCAGGAAATTATATGGCTTAATACCTGTAAAAGCTTGAATATTAATATTCTCATTTGTAGGAATTACATATGCCTTACTCAGCATTACCTTTTTAAATCTGGTAAGTTCGGAATTAATTTTTACCGATAGATCGGGATAGAAATTATTAAAATCCCGGAATCCCAGGTCCACAGTCCATATTTCAGCAACGTTCTTTTCAGGGATTAGCCACCGAAGCATAGGCTGAATAATAACAATAATTCCTAATTCTTTCTCAGACTTGATTATTCGTTGAAGATTCAATAAATACAAAAAAGAATGACCATATATATAATCCAGCGTATTAAGGATCAAAACCCTATCAAATTTATTTATAATTTTTATTTCTAGATCAACATCCCGAATAACCGGATTCGCAAGACATTTAAGTTTTTTTGAAAACCAGTTATCAGGTACAACATTCCCCTCGTGATCACAAATTAATTCTGAATTGGGATAAAAAATATAAGGCTCTATACCTGACTGGTTAACCTCCAAAGAGTTAATTCGAACTTTTCCACAATTTGTACAAATAAGTTTTTCACAAGTGTGTAAACCCTGCCATATTAATTCAGAAAAAGAAAAATCTCCTCCGCAACTGCAAGAACAGTTTGTAAACATGTAAGGTTTTATCTGGATCATTTTTATCTTGGTGAATGATTCAATACCTCTTCCAGAATATCAATAATAGTTCTGCACCGGCTCTCTACCGTATGAAATTTCAAGGTTCTCTGATGACCGGCTAATGCAATTTTTTTTCGTTCATCCTCATGATTAAGCAACCATTTTGCTTTTTCAATACAATCATCGGGATTGTCATATGTAACCACCTCGCTGCCGGGAATAAACAGATCGTTCATGTTCGTTTTATTGTCCGTAAGCAGGCAGCTTCCCACCCCTGTAACTTCAAACATTCTCATGTTGCCAGCATAGTCACCTGCTACTCCTATATGAAAATTTAAAACTATTTTGGAACGGTTGAAAAGTTTGAACATATCTATTCCAAAAACAGGTTGCTTTTTATGTTTCAATAGCAGATAAGAATATGAATCAACCCACGTTTTTCCATACTGTAAAAATTGATATCGGTTGAAATGTTCCTCCATTTTTGTTTTCTTCAGGAAAGTAGAAAATAAGTATATAGCCTGTTTTGCTCTTATCCTGAATTTATTTTCCAGGTTCACATACAGGTCAATAGGAATATTTTCCTTTAAGATTTGTTCTATTAACTTGATCCTCTGAGTGTGGAAATCACCTCCCGATATCAGGGATCCTGAAAAGATGAAGCCATTTGGTGAGCTTACGCTGTCATAGTCAATTCGTTGAAGCAGATCAGCATCAAACCCGTGGTAAACCAGATATGCTTTCTTCCCTTTGCTTTCAATATTAGCTTTTATTCCGGGGGTACAGGTAAAAACAAAATCTACTTCTTTGAGGCTGTCCAGAACTTTTGAATTAAACGGGGCACAGTGATTGGCAGCTATTAATCTTATGCTCTTCACATGCTGACGAAAATGCTGAAGCAAGCCGGAAGAAACAACGCTGAGATTTTCAATCAGCAATATATCTGGTGCAAACGACTTTACCTGATCAAATAAAATTTCCGCCTTCTTTTCACCATCAATTCCTTTTTCCCTTGCCCACTTTAATTGAAGCCTGTTATCATTAGCAATCAGGCAATCTGCATCTATTTTAAGTTTTCTGAAATTCCTGACGTAAGAGCCTGCAAACTCTGTTGTCTCTTCCAATAATAAGGCAAGGTGGTCTTTATAAGGAATTCGGTCTGTTTCCGGATGTTTATTATAGAAGGAATCGATGGAACCCTGATACATCGAACTGATTGAAAATAATCTGAAACTCATTTACTTAAATCGCAATTAAAAGTGACTTCTTAAAATAAAGACTGAAAGAAAAGTAAACTATATTAAGCTTTCAACTTTTCAACATGGCTGATTCATACTGGTAAACCATAAGAAACATAATAAGAGTTACCAGAAAGTAACAAAATAACTCTATCGAGACATATATTTTAATAAAATCAGTAAAAGGTAAATGTCTGAATAACAAAAGTGAGAGAATGGAAACAAAATAGACAAACTGCCAGATGCTATAAGTTCTTATTCTTCGCATTGAAACAAAAATACTGGTAAAGGAAGAAGCTATAAAATTAAATGCAAAAGACCATACCATTATTTTTGAAATTTTCCCGGAGGTTATCCATTGAGATCCAAATACAATTTTAAACAGATCTTCACCAAATAGGATTATTGTTGAGATCTCAATTATTGCGATCAAACCTACAATATATAGGATGGGTTTGAGTTCAGTCAGAAAGCTTTCTTTTTTATTGAATCTTTCAGATATCCTTTGAAGCAGGACGCTTGAGATAGAAGAAGCAATAAAAGCTAATGGTATGGAGAGCAATAATTTAGAAAGATCAAAAAATCCGGCAGTTTCAGGTGAATAAAATTTATTAATAAAAATTGGAGGCAGAAGATAACTGCAAGAACTCATAAAAGCAGGAATAAGGTTGAATTTAGGAAACTCAGCATATTTACGAAAGACATATTTTAATTTAATAATACTGACTAACTTAAGATTTAATTCATTTTTTTTTGTTTGGAATGCAACAGTTAACACATTAGCAGTCTGTCCAATAATGTCACTATATATCAACCCATTAAAAGATTTAATGAGTGCAAAACTTATCTGAGCAACACCTTCTGAACTACGACGTGCAAGTTTATTTACTGAAATAGAAAAATACTTGCGTCTCCTGATCAACCATGAGTTTAATGACTGGCAGGTGCTAAAAAGGAAAGCTCCTAAAGGAATAATATAAAGAATACTTACCGGAAAATTTTTTGGAAGATTAAGAAAAGAAATAATTCTTCTGCCTAGTATTATTACAATAAGGAGAATGGACAGATTGAAAAAAAAGTTTATAATCAAAGAGAGGGCCAAAAGGTTAGTAGATTCTTTATCGGATTTTGGCAGAACTATTGTGTCATCATACCGTAAAGAACACAGAATTAAAATCATACCCACAAGGCTCAGATAAACTGAATAGATACCAAATGATTCAGGTGTAAAGAGCCTTCTCAAAACAGGCTGAAGGAGAATGGATATAAGTTGAGCAGCTATTGTTCCTGAAATCAGTACTGATGCACTCCTGAGCAGCTCTGATCTGAGAAGGTGAAAAGGAAAGTATTTAGTTTTAATATTCACTTTTGAAAAAGATGTAGGCGACACTGGTTGAAACGAAGGAAAATTTTAAAAGGGCTTTCTTTTATCTGTATAAAGTGCAATAAGATATAGTATCAGTATTGATAACAATAAAAATGGTATTTGTAACATGTTGAATTTGATACTAATAAATACCAAAAGAATGAAAATCAGGTTTACAATAGTTAATAAGAAATCAGTTTTAAGATGCGAAAAACCTGATTGTACAAGACGTTGATATATATGCTTTTTATGTGCCTGGCTTAGTTTCTCTTTATTTCTCCATCGCCTGATCAATGTCAGAGTAGCATCGAACCAGAATGGAGCTGAGAGAATTAACAGGTATATAAATGAAAGCTTATGTTGATTATGAAAATAAATACCAAGTACGACAATAATATAACCTAATTGTGTGCTTCCGACATCACCCATAAAAATCCTGGCTTTAGGCCAGTTCCATATCAGAAAACCAACAACTGAAGCACATAATACAAGGGAGATAATCTGACCTGTAAATAGGTAAAATGCTAAGCCTAATGCAATTGCCTCAAATGAAGCGTATCCGTCAATTCCGTCAAGAAAATTATACAAATTTATAAACCATACCATTCCAATAACTGTAAGTATATAAATTACAAACATTGGGAATATATCTTTTCCAAAAAAAAGCACAGGTTGAATTCCTTGAAGTAATATAAGTGAGATAATGGCAGTGCTTGTCTGAGCTGTTAGCCTTATTAAAGGCCGCAGACCAAATATATCATCAAGGAGTCCGATGCCTGCTAACAGTATTCCGCTTAGTAATGCGAAATACAAGCTATGGTCTAAAGTCCCTGTACAAAACAAAAAAGTAATCCCGATATACCATGAGATAACTATTGCCAATCCTCCACCCACTGGTATCGGAAATGAATGGGAACTTCTATCATTTGGTATATCAAGAATATTTTTTTTAGTGGAGTAGTTTTTAATAATCCAGGTAAGGAGATAGGAGACAACTACCAGGAATGCAATTAGAAATAATATTGTCTTCATAAGCTGAATAATGAATCAATCGGTTCTCCGGGAGATATCATCTTGAAGATTCCGGAGATATATTTTTCTTTTCAAATGATTTAACCATTTTTTTTATGCCTTCGCTCGTTGGTATAGGAGGTCTGAAATCAAGGATTTCAAGCGTTCTGCTATTATCCATTTCGAAAGAGCCATATAAGCGATCAAAAATACTTGGCAATACAGACATTCCAATTTTTATAAAAAATTCCGGAATTTTGAATAAGATGATTTTTTTTCCAAGGTTTTCAGCTATCATTTTAACAAGTTCAGATGTCGAGATTGCATTATCGTCCATTGCGATAAAGATGCCTGATGCTCTTTTTTCTATTATCCTGTCAATAAAACTGACAAGGTTTTCTGCGCCGGTAAAACTCCTCCTGTTGTTTACATTTTTAAATGGTAAAATATGTGTTCTGTCTACAAGCCTCATAATGCTTAACATATTTGCTCTCACATATTCACCATATACCAGTGGTGTTCTGATAATTGAAACAGTAAAACTATTATCTTCCAGCTTCCTCAGAGCTAGTTCTGCCTCATATTTACTTTTCCCATAAGCATCATCAGGTAAACACAATGATTTTTCGTTCCATGGCTCTGATCCGGCAATGAATTTTCCATAAACTTTTACAGTGCTAAGGAAGATAAATTGCTTTACTCCGGCCTGTTTAGCCAGTTCGGCTACCTTAAGACAAAGGTCACGATTTATAATAAAATATTGATTTTCAGTGATTGTTGTTTTCTGATGAACAATGGCAACAAGATGAATTACAACATCATACTTACTAAAATCAATATCTTCAGGCTTATTTTCGAAAAGTGAAATCTCATCAGTATCCCTGAATCTTGAATATTTAATAAAATTTCTTCCGACAAAACTGTTTTTTCCAGTGATTAATATTTTCATGATAATTAGATTTTTTGATTCGTGTCATTAACATTTTTGTGAATGGAGTGTATGAAAAATGGCAAAAGAATAAAAAAACCCATTATCGGAGGGTCAAAAGGACTTCCTGCACTGAAAAATGAGAAGAAGAGCGTGATTAGAAAACCGATAGCAGCAACACCATAATTAAGCCGGTACTTGAAATAGAGAAAAGAAACCCTTGCAAGTAATACAGAATAGAGGAACAATCCAACTATCCCTGAGTACAGAAAAATGGAAATAAACGGATTATGTGGCCAATCATAATTATTAGCATTCCCCATGAACTTTTCTCCATACCATTCAAGATAGTCAAAACCGTGGCCAAATATTTTATCAATGGTATTGAATTTGGTTTTCCAGATCTCTATGGCATAGATCCAACGGGATGATCTGTCTGAAAAAAATGATTCTTTCTTTATGTTGTCAGGCTTATCTGCTGTTATATCCGTCTGATATTGAGTTTGAGTTAAATTAATTAAGCTTATGTCTGTGATGAAGAACTGTGAATAACTTGCCTGTGAATTTATCAGAAACAAAAGATCAGAATGATTATTTTTAAAAATATAGCTTGTTTTAGCTTCTAACCATCCGTTTTTGAGAGTATCAATCCTTAACTTTAAATTATTTTGTACTCCTTCTCCCTCATCGACCCAAAAACCAACCTTAAAAGGTATTGTTCTGGGCTTTATCGGTAAAACTTTAAATGCAATCTGATATTCATTATTTGCGAAATATCTGACTGGTCGTCCAATATTAAACAGCGACCAATCACCACCATTCCCTGCTCCCCTTGAAATAAATGCACATTTAACATTTTGTATATTCTCGATTTTAAAGCTTATTGATGAATCTAATGTACATCGCCAGAAATTCTTTCCAGATTCAAAACGTCCATTGTTTATTAGATTATTGCCGGAATATGGAATATTGTGTTTACCCAACCAGTCACCAATATTTTCATTCCCCTTTATTTCAAATACATATCGGGGAAGTGAAGGATCAAAATTCAAATCAACCAACTCAAAATCCGAAATAACGAATGATGTTTTATCTGCTACAGAATTTATAAATCCGGTAAGACCAAATTGATTATCTATAAATGTATATTCAGATGTACAGGTATACCATCCGTCGCCAACAGGAATTGATTTTTTTTGTAAGGCGCCGCAATATGCAATTCCTTTATTGCCATCATCCACCCACAATCCAACATTAAAAGAATTAAAATCTCCTCCAAAGAATTTGATTTTAAAAGAGATTCTGTAAGTATGGTTAGCGTAATACAATATTTCAGGACCAACATATTGCAAGGAATATCCATCATTTCCACCACCAATTCTTGTCACCTTGATACTTTTCCCATATTTAGTGTTAATGTACATGATAGATGTTCCGGGTGCAGATATACATCTCCAAAATTTTTCCTCTCCTTCAAGTGATGCTTTGTCAATAATATATCTTCTATCCAAAGGCAACATTGATTCTCTATTCCATAAAAATTTTTCAGTGAATCGGCTCTCATTCACTCCGGTTACAGAAGAATATTTCGCTGCCAGATTCTTTAGATTCTGTTTTGGGAAAGAATGGATAACAAAAATCAATGTGGCTAAAGAGAGAATGCCCAGACCTAGAATTCTGATTAGATTTTTTAAATATTGAGCATTTGTATTCTGTTTTCCACCACGCAACACACTTGAAATAACTTTAAAAATCAATAAAATAATCAATACAAATATCGCTCGCCTCGATGCAGAAATGATAATGTTTAAAACAAAGATTAAACTGAGAAAAACAATTTGGTTTTTTGGCAAATTATAGTTTAGAAAATCATTTTTGTCCTTATTATTCACGATTAACAGGCCAAAAATCAAAAATAAACAGAAAAAATTATAGTCATTGGCAATAGAAAATCCATCTGAAATATTGATTTTCAACAATAGATCGGATGGAATTAAGACATGAAAAAATTGATAAAACAGGTTTAAGATTGAAATGAGACTGATAGTAACTATTGTCAGTTGAAGAAAAAAGGATCTGACAGATTCCCCGGTTAATAAAGATCGTCTCCAGTAGAGAAAATAAAAAAGTGAAAAGAGGACCAGTATCAATAATATGTCTTTTTGAACAATTTTAACTGAGAATTGATGCCTGACTAAATATTCAAGAACAAATATTCCTGCCAGTAATAAAGGAAGCCTGAATTCAGTAATAAACTGCAAGAATTTAAAGTCCCGGTCAATTTTAAATAAAAGCAGCAATACGGTTATAACATAAGCTGCAATGAAAAGAAATGTCAGAGGCCAAAACGCGGTCTTCAGGAAATAAAATATTACTGTACTTATTAAGATACGAGGTAGTATCCATTCTGTTTTAATAGAACCGGGAAAAATCTTCATTTTGGATATTCTACTGTACTTTATTAATATAATTTTTTTATGGTGTAAGAGTAAAAAACAGACATTAGCTTATCAATCAGGTCTTTGCTGTTAAAATTGTTCAAATAGAATTCTTTTGATGCCTTCGCCATTAAATCCAGATTTGTTTTTGGCATATTATACATTTCGATCACTCTATCAGCCAAGGCATTGAAATCACCTGCATTTACGGCAAATCCCGATTTCGACTCTCTTATTACATCAGCTCCTTCGCCGTTAATCATTGCAAGAATTGGTTTGCCACAGGCAAGATACGATTGAATTTTAGCAGGGACGGTTAAACTAAAGATTGGTTCATCTTTTAGTGAAACCAGCATCACATCAGCTTCACGGAAAAAAGAAGGCATCATTCTCATTGGATGCCTTCCTATCAGATGGATATTATTCATCTTTTTAAGCCTAATTTCTTGTTCAATCCAACTTTTTTTTCTCCCGTCACCAACAATTATCCAATGAATATCGTCATATCCTCTGGTTTTCTCAGCAGCGTTAACTATTGATTCAAAATCCTGAGACTCTCCAATATTTCCAGCAAACATTATTTTGAATCCTTTTGACGGTAGCAAACCAGCAATATCTTTATCTCTTTCAACAGGTTCATTATAAATATCTTCAGCCCAATTTGGTAAATAATATATTTTTTCACTTTCAACTCCTTTTTCAGTTATTGAATGTTTAAAACTTTTTGAAGAGATGAAAATAACATCTGATTTTCTATAAATCAATCTAACCAGCCGGTCAGTTAATTTCAAAATAAATTTTGATTTAACATCACCTGCTGCTATCAAACTTTCAGGCCATAGATCCTGAATCCAAAAATATATAGGAGCTCTCGAAAAATATTTATAAACTAAAGCAGGAATGCCAACAGTTATTGGAGATGGTTCATATACAAAAATTACATCGTTTTTTTTACTTATTCTAAAAACTGCAGTGAATGAGGCAAATAAAGCGAAGGAGACATAATTAATAAAGAGACGAATACCTGAACAACTTCCCCTGCTTATAAGAGGGGAACGTATTACCTTAACACCATAGTAATACTCAATTTTTCTGTTTGTGAAATTATATCCTGGGTAGTATTTCCCTTCCGGATAATTAGGTTTGCCGGTAAGTATTGTAACTTCGTTTCCCCTTTCCTTCAATCCTAGCGCTAAATCATTAATTTTAAAGTTCTCGGGCCAGAAATACTGACTGATAATAAGAATTTTCACAACAGAACAATAAATTTCTTGTTAACAAAAACTAAAAATACTATCAAACTATCCTGATCTGTCACCTATTTTCTCCAAACTATCCTATTTACATAATCAATATAACTAATTATAACCCGTACGACTTTTATTGAAAAATTATCTACATCATAATCAGGTACAATTCTGGTAACTCTTTTTTCTTTCGAAAATTGAGATACCATAATGTCGATGGATTGCAAAATTCTTTCCTTTTTAAGCCCGCTCATTATAAGTGTCCCTTCGTCCATTCCTTCCGGTCGTTCGTGAGCCTGTCTTATTGTGATAGCGGGGAAATTCAAGATCGAAGATTCTTCTGAAATAGTTCCGCTATCAGAAATAACACAATAAGCGTTTTGCTGTAATTTGTTATAGTCAAAAAATCCAAGAGGTTTTAAAAATTGTATCAATGGATTCATATCTTTTCTTTTTAAGCTTTCAAGCTTAATTTTTGTTCTTGGGTGTGTCGATACAATTACCGGGTAATGATAATTTTCTGAAATTGCATTTAATGAATCAAGCAGGTCATTAAAATTTTCTTCAGAGTCTATATTTTCTTCCCTATGTGCACTGACAATAAAAAATTTGTTTTTTTCGAGATTGAGTCTTTTCAAAACATCAGACGCATTAATACTTTTTGAATGGAAATCAAGAATTTCTTTCATAGGAGAACCCGGTTTTATTATTGTATCAGGTTTGATTCCTTCAGCCAGTAAATATCTTCTTGCGTGCTCTGTAAGAGGGAAATTAATGTCACTCAGATGATCTAATACTTTCCGGTTCAATTCTTCAGGAACTCTCTGATCAAAACATCTGTTTCCGGCTTCAAAATGGAATACAGGTATTTTTCTTCTCTTAGCTGTAATTACAGCAAGGCAACTATTTGTATCCCCATAAAGTAAAACAGCATCCGGCTTTTCAAGCTCAAATACTTCGTCTGATTTTGAAATAACGTTCGCAATTGTAGAAGCTACGTTCTTTCCTGCAACATCAAGAAAATAATCAGGTTTTTTTACCCCCAGATTCTCGAAAAAAATCTCATTAAGCTCATAATCATAATTTTGTCCGGTATGTACTAAAACATGATTAACATATTTACTTAATTCTGCTATAACCCTGCTCATTTTGATTATTTCCGGACGTGTTCCAACAATTGTCATTATTTTCATAAAGTGGTAATTTTATTTTTCTTTATAAATATTTTGATTTATTTAAGGTCAAGATAGAAATCTTTAACCGAACTTAATTCAGTCATCATTTCCTTCCATGAAGGCACAATCAGATTGATTTCCCTTCTTAATTTAGATCCATTCAGAGTCGGAAAATGAACATGCTCATCATCTGGAACAATATCAACATTTAGATTATATTTTTCTTTAGCAATACAAATAAGATCATATTTTGATATTGGTTTTTCAGGTGCCAATTGATATAACCCGGAAAGGTTTGAATAATTCAGGATAATATTCCTGACCACACGCGCCATAAATATTGTGGAAACGCCCGAATATAAGGTATTTCTAAATCCTTTGACTTGTTTTCCTTTTTGAGACATCAACCATTCAAGAAATTCAGTTTTTCCAAATAATTCCTGTCCGATAAATGATGAACGAATTGTTAGTGTATGATCATACCTGATTTCACCCAAAGCCTTCGTTCTGCCATAAATATCCTCAGCAGTTGTTAAACTTGTTTCATCGTAATTTCCAACTTTTCCATCGAAAACACAATCGGTACTAAAATGAATTATTCTTTTCCCCTTGTTCTTTGCCCAATTAGCCAGCTGATGTGGAAAAACTGAATTAATAGTCAATGCTGTAAAAGAGTCATTGATTTCATCTTTTCGTTTAGTGATCCCAACGCAATTAAGTATGATATCGGGATTTACGGCATACAATATGCCCTTTAGTACCTCAAATTCAGCAACATTTACATTATCAATGATATTGTGTCCAGAGAATAATGATATATTACCGTAAGAATCCTTCGATTTATGAAGAGTTCCAAAGACTTCAAAATCCATGGACAATTCCTGTAATAATTTATGCCCAATTAGTCCTGAAGCGCCTAAAATAAGAATTCTCATGACTTTATAAATAATTAATGAAAATAGATGAATTATGCAAGTTGACCTTTAATATAATCAAGACTAAGAATTTTTTCTTTAACTTGTTCAAAGGTTAGCCGTATGGTATTATGAGAATTATAATCATCCAATGCAGATGCTTTAACATCACCATTCTCAAAATATTTACCATAATTCAGATCACGGTTATCTGCAGGAATCCTATAAAAATATTCTAAATCAATTGCTTTTGCCATTTCTTCCCGGTTGCAAAGTGATTCATATAGTTTTTCTCCATGTCTGGTACCAATAATCTTTATCTCATTTGATGCGTTGAAAATATCCTTAATTGCCAGAGCAATATCTTCAATAGTTGATGCCGGTGCTTTTTGCACAAAAATATCTCCAGGTTTTGCATTGGCAAAGGCAAATTCCACCAGGTCTATCGATTCAGGCAATGACATCATAAACCTTGTCATTTTAGGATCAGTAATTGTTAACGGGGATCCCTGTTTTATCTGCTGGACAAACAATGGAATTACGGATCCTCTGGAGGCCATTACATTACCATACCTGGTGCCACAAAAAACCAATTCGTCAGGGTTAAGCAGACGGGATTTTGCGACCATCAGTTTTTCCATCATGGCTTTGGATAAACCCATAACATTAATAGGATAGACAGCCTTATCAGTACTTAAAACCACTACTCGTTTCACCTTATTCCGAAAAGCTGATTCAAGAACATTTTCAGCACCCAGAACATTTGTTTGTATGGCTTCCATAGGATAAAACTCGCATGAAGGAACCTGTTTTAAAGCGGCTGCATGAAAAACATAATCCACTCCTACCATGGCTTGATTGACACTATTAAAATTTCTGACATCACCTATATAGTATTTTACTTTATCACTATTATACTTCCTGCGCATATCATCCTGCTTCTTTTCATCACGGCTGAAGATTCTTATTTCAGCAATATCTGTCGAAATATACTTCTGTAGCACAGCATTTCCGAAAGAACCCGTGCCACCAGTTATTAATAATACCTTCTTGTTATACTTTCCCATTTTAAATCATGCTTAAAATTTGACTAATTTTATTTTCAATCCTGATAATATTTTTTCCAAAATTATTATGTTGATTTTTTGTTGCCACGAGTAGGATTGCCTCCTCAATTGATTCCGTTACATATGGATTAAAAACCATAAATGGTTCAATAATTGAATGGGTAAATGGCAAGTCAGATGCAATAATTTTACATCCATTTTCAATTCCTTCGATCAATGGCAAGCCAAAACTTTCACAGTATGAAGGGAATATGACAAATTCGCACTTCTGGTACCATTTAATTAGCTCTGCATTTTCTAAAGGTCCTAAAGGGTAGACGTTCATCTCTTCAAATAAAATTCTGTTTTCAGTAAACCATGAACTCGTCAATGTTATGTATAATTTAATATTTTGATTTTTACGAAATGCACTTTCCCAGGCCATTATTAGCCTTTTAATATTTTTATGTTCCACAGGAGAACATGGATAGATAAAGCTTAAGTCCTGACGCTTTTGAGGTGTTTCATGATTTGTCTGACTCGTTTTCCAAAAGGGAGCAATTATGAATTTATTTGGATTTGCCCAATTTTTATTCAACAATTCATTTTGTGTCTCTTTTGACTGAATTATCCAATAATCTGTGTTTTTGCTTAATAGTCTTATGTAAGAATTTTTAAAAAAATACATCATTTGCCATTTAAATGGCAAATTCTTATTATTTATTATCAGAATATTATGAAATATTGTATATACAGAGCATCTCAACCGGATTTGGGGTGGCACATTTCCAAATGTCAGAACTGAGGAAATTTTCCTTTGATTGAAGAGATAAAATTTCAACCTGGATATTTCGCTATTATTTAGTATTAAATAATCCTGAGTCTGTAATCCCAGTTTTTCTATTTTCGATTTTAACCTTATATCAATCAGATAGAAGAAATGCAAACCCTGAGCTTTAGCCTGAGATATAAAATATTCAAGCATAATGTAACCACCGCCATCATTAATATATACAGAATCAATTACTTTCATGATAAAATATCTTCAGGCAATTTATTAAAACTTTTTTCTAAAGATAAACCATATAACCGGAACAAATAAATACGTCGTAAGGCCTGCACCATCCTGTAGTGGATTATTAAATGCAAAATGAAAAATAAAATAAAAAAACGAACAAAAAACTGTCACGGAGAGAGGGTTTTGACTAAAGAGTGTGTCTTTCAATGCCAATGAAAAAAAATAACCTATAAAGAATACCACAATTATTGTACCTGGGAACGTAAAATCTGAAGCTATCCATGTATAAAATGTGGACCAATATAAACCATACCCGCTTCCGATACCTTTATCCAACCGAACTCCATATGAAATATTTTTAAGCCCCGACCAACCTGTTAATGACTCAATATTATCCATAATAAAATAGGAATTTGAAAGTCCAAAACCGAGGCCTTTAAAAGGTAGGTTCATCGCTTTATTTAGCCGGTAATAAGAATGAGATATATAGAAGGAGACATTGTTTATTAGTGGATGTAATTCAGGTGAAGTGACCCTGGTTAAGAAAAAATCCTTGCGAGGTGGTTCTTTTGTCAAAGGGTTGTTTACTATTCTTCCACCTCGTGTATTAGTCAATAATGAAGAATATATTAAAAATCCAATAACTAAGGTTGCACCAAATACGAATATCAGAACTTTATGATAATATTTCAGGATAATATTCTTTTTATAAACACCCAGAGAAAAAGCTGCCATGGATATTATTAAAGTCTGTACAATACCACTACGTGTAGCTGAACCAATAGCAGATGCAATTGAAAACAAAATCAAAATAAAAACACTATACCTGTACCTTCTGCCTAAATTCTTATAACTAAATATCGCGTTTGTTATTGCAATCAATGAAATTGGAGTAAAAATAATATCCAGATATGAAAAGATATTTGAATGTCTAACGCTACTACTCAGGTATGTTTTGGATGCATTTTTAAAGGTTTCGCTAAAATGACGGAGATCACCGCCAAAAGTCAGGATCAATTTCAGAATGAAATAAGAAAATGAAATTATAATTGATATTTTAACGAATCGATAATAGTCAATTTTAATCTGAAAGCCTCGTCCATAGGATCTTTGTCCTCTTAAATATCCCAGAAGAAGTGCTATATGAACTGCAAGTAAGTAAGAATAAAAAACAAAGGAATGAGTTATTTTATATTTGTATGGCCCAAAAATAAAGATAAATATAGTGAGCCCTAACCAACTAAGCAGGAAAATTATAGGAAAATATACTCTGTACTGTTTCTGATCCATCATTTAAATTGCATCAAATTTTATCTATTATACTCATATCGATCTAACAATGAATTTTTATTAACTTTCAACGAAAATGTATTCACAGATAAAGGAATCATTAATATTTTTACTTGAATAATTTTATCCTTCAATAATTTTTGAGATTCTATTTGCGACTACATAGTAGGAGCAATTGTTCATCCACCACATGATTCCATCATCCTGAATTTCCTGCATCAGTGTTGGATCAGACAGTAATTCATTTGCCTTCTTCAAACCTTCTTTCCAAGAGTCGATTTGAATTACCGGTACGTTTTTATAAATATCTAATTCCGGCAATTTATCTGAAATCACAATACAGCCTGCGTTTAATCCTTCAAACAGCCGGAATGTTTCGGGACTCACAAAACCTTTCGGGCAAAGTAATATCTTTGTCTGTAGCAGAAAACTTTTGTACTCTTCTTTTGAATAGCCTCTCATGAATCCATTTGTAAAATGAATTTCCATTTTTTTTTCTACTGATGAAAAATTACTCCCGAACAATTTTAAAAATATGTTCCGTAAGGGACCTCGAACCATTTTAATCAAGACAGCCAGTGGAACAAATCGCAAAACTGTAAATTGCCTGTACAGATCACTTCGGTTCTTATGCAAATTACCGGAGAAGAACATATTTATGTTTCTATCTTTAATCTTTGGCAGATTGCCGGAGGGAAAAACCACATCATTAATATGTCCCAGAGTAAATGAGAAGATATTACCGCCAGGTTCGTAAGGCATATATGATTTGAATATCGCTTTAAAATATGGTCTCAGCTGATCTGGAATAAAACCCCTTTCTTCAGATACATAGATTAAGATGGCTTTATCAGCATCAACATTCTGATTAATGACTCCAGGCAGAATAGAACTGTCATTTGTGGAAAAAACATAAAAAACATATTTCTGAAACTTCTCTTTTAATACACCCGAAAGAGCTTCAAAGAGATGAAGAAGAAACTCCCTTTCATTTAGATTGTCAAATTTAGTCTGACTATTACTATCATTCAGAACATTGTCATAATTCCCAATTTTTTGCATTATTACTTCAATTAAAATTATAGAATAGAAATTAAATCACTAAAAATCTTATAAATCAACCCAGCCCTTGCAGATTTTGATACGTATATCCAGTTTCCCTTAAAACCACATTAAAATATCAGGTAATAAATAATCGTCAAATTGCCTGATAGACAACTATCAGTTATTAATTGATTTTTTTTGATTTTTATTTATGATATAATATGTTTGCATGGTTAATAAACATGTTAGTGTAAACCATAGCAGACTAGTTGAGATCGCAATACCTGCAACCTGGAACTTAGCAATAAAAATTTTGCTTATAGGAAAAACTAAGAAACAAGCAGCAACAGTCGAAATAAGTAATAGATTGATTTTGTTTGTTGCATTCTGCAAAATTGTAGCTGCTGAAAATAAAATATAAAATAAAGACGTCAAACCAAGAAGTAAAAATAGTATCCTTTCAGAAATATAACTTTTCCCTGCTAAGAATACCAGAAGGTAATTACCAAAGAAATAAAGTCCTACAATAGCCAAAGTAAATATAATTATTGTTCCGATTAGTGAAATGTTAAGAGTCCTTTTACACCATCTCCAATCTTTTTTTGCAGCAGCTTCAGCATATCCTCCCCAAATAGGATTAAACATACTTACGTACATTCCGGAAAAAAAAGCGTATAATTTTTGAACCATATTGAATTCTGCAGCGACACTTAATCCCAGAAAAGAGCTGGCCAGAATTGTTCCCGCATTTTGTAAAAAACTGTTTGTCAATTGAAAACCCATAAATTTTACGCCAGTCGCTATCAACTCTTTTAAATGATTATAAAATTCTTTAAAAATGAAAGTGTAACTAAACCATCTTCTGCGTTTCAGAAAGTACAATGTGCCAATTCCGTTCACAAGAGTACTTGAGACAAAATATCCGATGGAAATTGCAACAATAGAAAGATTGAAAAAAGTAAAAATAGCGACAACGCAAAATGAGGCAAAAGTCTGAATTGTAGAAAATAGGGCACTGAATTTTGACTCTTGAAATGAGAAAAAGGATACTACTCCCATCGAGAGAGGAATATTAATAAAAAATAAAAATTGAATCCATAAAATAATATATACTCCCTGATTTTTTAAAAGCTGGTTATCTGTTTTAAATAATAAGTCAAAAGAAAGAAATTTACTGAGAATAATTACTGCAGCCGACAAGATGAGGCTTAAAACCATGAAAAAAATAAACGCCGAGAAAAAATATTTCTTTGCTTCTTTCAGTCCCTCATCTCCAAGCACAATAAGCAGACTCAGTTTATTTCTCAGGGCATTAATTATTCCGAAATCTCCATATGCGATAACAGCAGCAGTCGAAGTAACAGTAGCCCATATTCCGAATTGTTCCTTGGAATAATATCGCGATAAAATCATTACTAAACCTAATCTGGTAAGATTTCCTATTAAAGAGGAGAGTAACATAGAAAAAGAACCTTTCATAACACTCTTTGTTCTCGCGTCTTTAATTTTAAAAAAGACCAGAAAGGATTGCTTAAATTTATTTATCATTTAAGATTTTGTCTATGTACCTGTTAATTCTGTTTGTAATAATAATTGAAGAATCTTGCTATAAAATAATCAAGGCAATTACATCATAAAATCAACTAATAAAAAGCAGAGTCGAATAACCTGCCATGTTAATCTAACTTGTATCTTAATAATCGTTTAACAATTCTTCTAAGCTTTTTTCTGAATCTTTTTTCAGGATAAATTTTAACGGACTTCGGCTTATTAAGGATAACTCTTGTTTTCTCAAGATTTGCAATAACATTACCAATCAGGGAGAATAAATTAAATTGGTCGAGAACCAGCTCTTTTGATTTTTTTATTGAACCCAAAGATTTTCCATACTCATCCGATTCCATAACCGACTTAATTATATTAACAGCCTCATCAACATTAAAGATATCTATCTGAGCCAATGAACCTTTAGGGAAATAATCATGAATATTAGGGCATCCATAATAAATCGGATAGGACTCACATAAAAATGCATCTGCAAGTTTCTCTGTCCAATAATCGCTATATACGCTATTTTCTAAAACAATAGAATACTTAAAATTTGCTAAACCATCAATCTTATCTTCAATTTCATTGAATCCTCTGCCAAATACTTCGATTTTCTCACCATAAGTATCCCGAATTTTATTTAGAAACCTGATTCTCTGTTCATGTCCTTCAGTAAAGGTCTTATTCGATAATATTATTGAAATTTCCTTATTCTTTTTTGAGCTATCCATACTCAAAAAGTCATTATAACACATAAAATTCTTATCATCCCATTTTTTTTCTTCTTTTAAATACCTGGCTCCAGCCATCCAGGGGAGTCCTTGTTGTCTGTAAATAACGTTTCCAAGCTTAATATCCTTATGACACGTAATTATTGTGTGGAATTGCCGGATAAAACTGTTATTATACTTTTTTACAGAAGGTGGTTCACCTGTAATTAAAATCACATTTTCCTTTGGACATCTTACTTTCTCAGTATTATTTATACTATCATAAACTATCCAATAATCACACTCTTCAATATTTTGATTTATATAATAAATACAATTATCCCAGGTTCCTCCTGAATTTGGAGTTTGTCTTATTAAGGGAAAATCCGGATTAGGAGTGGACAGTTTTACTCTGATCATAAAATTAATATTTCCAAAAGGACATTTTTTACAAATGAACTAAATCAAAGAGTTTAATATTTTGCTGATCCTGGTATGATATGTCTGTTCTTTCGTTTGTTGATATCCCTTATTTCTAATTTCTTCCCGTGCTTCATTGAATATCAAATAGTAATTAATTTGTTTCTTTAGATCATCGATATTTGAAAAAACAGAAATTTCCTTACCTATCTGGTAGTAATCTTCAAGTTCAAGTGCATATTGGCTTAACTGAAAACCTCCGCAACCGGGAATTTCAAAATTTCTGGCTTTTATAGTTTCAACACGTTTCTTCCCAAAGAAAAAATATTTTAACGAGCTAAGGTAAAACTTTAAACTATGTAAAGAATTATTAGGTTTTTGAAACGGAATTTTTAGAATAGTTAATAATAATCTGCAAATCAAATATTTCAAAAAGCGAACGTCATTTGATACACTATTTGAGAGATTCAAATTAATTTTTGAATTCAGAAAAATCTCTTTGATTCTTTCATAGGTGACTTTGCCGTTCTCCCATCCTGCTCCAAAGCATTCTACATTCACCTTGTTTCTTTTTAAAGAGTTTATGATCCACTCCCTGGTTGGATTTTTAGAGCCTATAAATGAGATATCGTATTTATAATTTATTTTAGTAAAATCAATATTTTTAATATAATCAAAAGCAGCCCATTGTGAAAGAATTACATTTTTATGACCGTCTTCATAGTATCTTAATATACTATACTTATCTACAGTAATGCAATAGGTAAAATATTCTGCTGCAAATTTTGTATAACTATCATATCGCCAGGCATCATCACAAAACCAGTTAATTGTTGAATACTTGTTTTTGAGACTTAATAATGTTTCTGGAAATATTTCATATTCCATAAGAATGAAGAGCACATAATCAGGATTTTCAGACTCAACAAATTGAAGCAATCTTTCCTGGAGCAAAAGTTTATCATTAGGAAAACCATTATCCTCAAACCAGAATGGGACGACAATTTCGAAATTGCTTTTCAGAGCCGGATAGAAAGCCTTATACTCAAGAGATTCTCCCCGAGCTTCAATCCCATAATCAAACTTCAAAGCTGCAAATACTACTTTCATAATCAATTTATGAGATCATCAATGGAGTTTTTCTTATTTAATCAGATGAAGTACGGAACGGGGAAAGAAATCAAAAGGAGAAACCTTAAAGATTAATTTGAGAATTCTTAATCGCCTTTTGTAAGAAATCAGATGATTGTTTCGCTTGTCTTGTATTATCTCATAATATAGATTCACTATTCTGAATCTTCTAATCAGATAACAATTTTTCTTATAAATTGATGTTTTTGTGATATAATTAATAAGCTTAATTCGGTGTAAAAATTCATTTACGCTGCTATCCTGAGCCGAACTAATAAAATAATCCATCAAAGGTTTCCTTAACATAAGTACATTCCCCACAGATGCAACATCTATCATGAATGCCAAATCGCAATGCTTACCCCCGTTTTCGGGATCGAATCTTAATTTTTTTGCAACATCAGCTCTGTAGAGGTATGAAGAGAAAGGTACAATACCCCTCTTTACAAGATATTGATATACCATCTGGTCCCGGGTTCGTATTAATAAATCCCCGTATTTTTTTTTAAGCATTACTCTGTTGGGAAAAATACCCTGAGTAATAATTTTAGCATTTGCTCCGATTGCAAGAAGGCTCCTGTCAGAAATAATATTTCTATACAATTCATTGAGCATATCGGGATGCATAAGATCATCGTCATGGAAAATCAAAAAATATTCAGAAGTAACATCCTGAAGAATAGCATTTAAATGATCTATTACCGGTAATGAAGGTCTTCTCCTCTTATAAGATAAACGTTTATCCACAATTTGTGAAACAAGTTTTTCGGTGTCATCATTCACTGAATTGTCTGATACAATGATTTCAAAGCAGTTGCAATTTTGATTTAAAGCAGAGTGAATTGCATTTAAAACCAGATGAGGTCTATTATATGTAGCAATAAATAATTGTATTTCAGGCATTAATTATTTTGAGGTGCTTTTAGTATTTAATTTAATGTTTGATTTTGGTATATGGTTCCATTATCGTTATCGGACTTCCAAACATCATTTTTGGAAATACGTTGGTATGAACATCTATTGAGACTTCGAGTAAGAATGGCTTAGAAGGGTTTTTCCATAGTTTTTCCAGACCAGATTCAATTTCTTCAGGTAATTTGATTGAAAATGATTCAATATCGTAAGCTGATGCCACTTTCGTAAAGTCAGGAGTGTCATAACCCCAAACAGTTGATTGGTAACAACTATCGAAATAACTATCCTGGAATTGACGAATCATGCCAAGACAATGGTTGTTGAGAATTACTATTTTTATTGGAAGATTATTCCTTCTGATAGTTTGTAATTCCTGAATATTAATCTGAAAACCTCCATCACCTGAAATGGCTACTGCAGGGACAATGCCCATTGTTATTGAAGCTCCGATCGCAGCTGGTAATGCATAGCCCATTGCTCCCATCCCACCCGAAGTCAGAAATAATTGTTTTTCGGAAAGCTCCAGTGACTGTGAACTCCACATTTGGTTATTACCTACATCTGCAGTAAATACTCTTGCTTTATTGGAAGCTTTAGAGAGTAAATGAACAAATATATTAGGATTTATCCCCGTAATATCTTCAAGTTCTCTCGTGTCTAACCGAGCTTGCTTTTTGTCTTCTATTTCTTTTGTCCAGGCTACTGGTGATATATATAATGAACCAAGCTTTTCAATTTCCACAAAGAAATCTGATAAATTGGCTTTTAATGTGATACAATCTTTTATGCGGTTATTTAATTCAGACTGATCAATGTCAACATGATAAATTAATTTCCCGTTTTTAAATGATTGTATATCTGAACCGGTTTGACGAAGGTCCAATCGACTGCCTAGTACAAGAAGCAGATCGCAACTACCCAATCCATAATTTGCCCAGCGATTACCATAGGTTCCAATAAAACCAACTCGTCCGGGATGTTGATAAGGTAACGCATCGAATCCCAAAAGCGAAGTAACAACAGGAATCTTATATTTATTGATAAACTCGCGAAACAGATCTACAGAGCCTGATGCCCGTATCCCTCTTCCCGCTAAAATTAATGGCCGTTTGGAATTTTTCAGGGCAATGAGAAAATCCCGGAAAAAGTCCTGATGAATCTTTGAGTTAGTTTTCGAAAGAGTATCAGAAGTTGTAAGATCAATTATATCAATTTCTTCATTCTGCAGATTCATTGGAATGTCAATAAGAACCGGTCCAGGTCGTCCGGTTGTTGCTAATTGAAAGCCTTCTTCAAAAATTGAGGGAATGTCTTTCACTTTTTTAATGGCAAAGGCTCCTTTAGTAATTGGTTTTGCCATCTTCACAATATCAGTTTCCTGAAAACCTATTTGTCGTGTGGGAAGCTTACCTTTTTGCTCATTTATATTTACCTGACCTGTAATGAATATTGCCGGTACTGAGTCAAAATAACAATTTCCTATTCCTGTTAACAGGTTTGTTGCACCCGGACCACTGGTTGCCAATGCAATACCCGGTTTGTTGGTAATACGTCCAAATGCATCGGCAGCCATTGCTGCAGCCTGCTCGTGATGCATACTTACTATTTTTATACCTTTTTCGTGATGAATCGCGTCTATCAAACGGGTGATCATTCCCCCTTGCAATTCAAAAACAGTATTTATTCCCTTATTTTTTAAAAATCCTGCAATATACTCTGAAGCTTTCATGCTAATTTTTTATAATAATTGATTGTCCGTCGTAAACCTTCTGTTAATCCGATCGGGGTATATCCTTTCAGATTAAAAGAGGTTATAAACTTTTTATTGTCACCGGCAATAATCATATTCTGAGTCGGTCTCTGATGAATTTCACCAAACCTTAGTAAATCAGAAGACACATTCATCAGTTCAGCAATTATTTTCAGGAGATCTCTTAATACCATTGATTCTGAATTACATATATTATAAATCCCTGATTTGTTTTCTTCACATATAACAATTGAAATGATATATCTGACAAAATCTTCAATATACAGATAATCATATTTCTGGTCGCATGATGTCAATTTGACTGGCTCATTTCTTAACAATCTGGTGATAACCAAAGGTATCAGCCATTTCATGTTTTCACCCTCGCCAAAGACTGAAAAAACTCTTATCCAATACCAGGCTGTCTCCGAGTTGTCAAACAAATTTCGCTGGTAGTTAGCAGTTAATGTCTTTATCGCTCCATAGGCATCATTTGGAGCCGGTGCAGTCATTTCATTTACAGGAAAATCGTGAATACCATATTCAGCCTGAGAACCAAGAGATATCACCTTTTTAATACAATACTCATTAGCCAGATCAAAATATTCCTTTGAATGCCAGAAATTATGAGCTTGAATTTCCCAGTTATTTCGATTTTCGGAGTCAATTCCATCCCATGCAACATGTATTAGCTGATCAGGTTTCAGAACTGCAATTTGTTCTTTCCAATTACTGGGTTCAGTATTTAACCAATTGATCTTATTTTTGAAATGCCTGCACTTATCAAATGAAGAGGTGCTTCTGTAAGTCGCGTACACTTCAAAACCATGTTCCAACAACCCCTTAGCAATATTTGAGCCAATAAAACCTGTAGCTCCCGTAAGTAATATCTTCATAAAGAGTGTATTACTGTTATTGAGATGAATTATTCCCAATCATCAGTTAAAATTTGAATTCCGGGTACTCCCTGGGTAATCAATTTTTCTTTAAAAAATTTAATCATAACTGGTGGGCCCGATATAAAATAGTCATTATTAATCCCATTTTCTGAGAAGATTTTATCAATATCAAGCAAACCATCAATATCTTCATAGTAAAATTTTGGATCACAAAGTTTTACAGAAATCAATTCCTTTAAGTAAATATTATACGATTCAGATCGGAATCCCAGGTAAATACGAGGATTAGAGTATTCTGTAAATGAACTATGTTTAAACAGAGAAAGGAAAGGAGTAATACCTGTTCCGCCCGCAATAAATACAGTATTTACTTTATTGTGATCTTTTGTGAATAGGTCTCCGTATGGCAATTTAAGCCATATTTCAGAACCCACATGGAGTTGTTCTTCCATTTGTTTAGTAAACCTGCCTTTAACAGCATAAGTAATTTTAACAGATTCATCATCAGGACTGCTCTGCATCGAAAAGCACCGTGATTCAGGCCATTGGCCTGATCCATCGTAATCAGGGTCCAGTGCGATGTGAAGGAACTGGCCGGGGTAGTATTTATATCTACTTAAAGACTTGAATTCCAGAGTATAGATGTCTTTGAATGGATTGCTTAGAGCAATAAGTTTCGATTTATATTTTTTAACAAGCATTTATCTAAGCTTCAAAAGATCAAAATGTTTTCATTCGGTTACGAGAAAATAATATTTTGTATTAATTTTTGCCAGTTCTGCTTTTAATGAACGAGTCAATCACTTTTTCCGCATACTCGAACATATCTTTTGTAAGGCCTGGATAAGTTCCGAGGAAGAAAGTATTATTCATGATATAATCAGTATTATCCAGGTGACCAGAAATTCGCCATTCCCGGTTCAGGTAACCAGGTTGTTTTGTAATATTGCCAGCAAAAAGATTACGGGTTTCGATTAAATTTATGTTTAGATTCATTGTGATCTCATCTCTTGTAAAAGGTATTCCTTCTCTTAAGGTTATAATGAATGCAAACCATGCAGGATCAGATCCCACAGTCGCTTCGGGCAGAATAAAATAGGCAGGGTAATTTGAAAAGATTCGACACCATTCTTTGAAGTTTTCCTTTCTACGAACGCAGAAATCAGGAAGTTTATCCATCTGGGCTGCGCCAATCGCAGCCTGAATATCTGTCATCTTCAGATTATATCCTATTTCGGAATAGACATATTTATGATCAAATCCGAGAGGCAAATTTCCAAACTGCTGAGAAAATCGTTTACCGCATGTATTATTTTCACCTCCGGTGCAGTAACAATCCCGTCCCCAGTCGCGAAATGCTCTGACAATAGAGGCTAATGTCAGATCATTGGTGCATATTGCTCCTCCTTCCCCGGTTGTGATATGATGAGCAGGGTAAAAAGAAATCGTAGAAAGGTGACCAAAAGTGCCTGTCTTCTTTCCTTTGTATTCACTTCCAAAAGCGTCACAATTATCTTCGATTACCCATAGATTATGTTCATTAGCCAACTTCATAACTGCTGAAATGTCAAAAGGATTTCCAAGTGTATGGGCGATAAAAATGCATTTGGTTTTAGATTTGATGGACCTACGCATCATTTCAATGTCAATATTATAGGTCGGGATTTTTACATCAATGAATACGGGGATAAAGCCAAGTTGAATGATAGGCGAAATTGTGGATGGAAAGCCTGCAGCAACAGTAATTACTTCATCACCGGGTTTTAATTTTTTTTCTCCAAGTTTCTCTGAAGTTAAAGCTGAGAGGGCAAGCAGATTTGCAGAAGAACCTGAGTTCGTGAGAAGAACATGTTCAATGCCTAAAAACTCTGCTATTTTCTCGGCAAATGATTCGGAAAACCTGCCTTCAGTCAGCCAAAAATCGAGCGAAGCTTCAACTGCATTTACCAGTTCGTCCTGATCAAATACTCTTCCAGCATAATTAATCCTCGATTTACCTGGTACAAAATCAGCTTTTATAAATCTTGCTTTATAATATTCGATTGTTTTTAATACAATATCTTTTCTAATTGACTTAAAATCACTCATAAAATTAGTTATGTAAAATATTGTTACTTGTTATTCATGAAATATTGTTCAATCTGATGGACACACGCATTTCTCATATCAGCATTATTCTGGTAAAGCTTATACCAATCGACAATCATTTCTAATGTGGTTTCAACATCCCATTTCGGATTCCAGCCCAAAAGAGTTCTTGCTTTGGTACAATCTAATTTCAGGTAATTTGCCTCATGAGGCTGAATTGCATTATTTACTTCATATTTAGCATCATTACTCCATAACTCACAAATTCTGCTGACAATCCATTCAACATTTCTGGCATCATTGATATCAGCCCCAAAATTCCATCCCCCGGTGAACTCAGGTCCATTAGAACAGAGTTTTTCACAGAGCATAAGATAACCTGACAATGGTTCAATTACATGCTGCCATGGTCTGATAGCAAAAGGGCTTCTTATTTTCAATTTCTCACCACACATTATTGCTCTGAAAAAATCCGGAACAAGCCTGTCCTGAGCCCAATCCCCTCCTCCAAGGACATTTCCGGCACGGGCAGAAGCTAAGGCTACTCCATGTTTAGAATAATCATTGGGATTAAAAAATGAAGTTCTAAAAGAAGATGTTACTAACTCAGAACATCCTTTGCTATTAGAATACGGATCATATCCGCCCATCGGTTCATTTTCCCGGTATCCCCAAACCCACTCCTTGTTTTCATAACATTTATCTGAAGTTACATTAAGAATTGCCTTTATGCCATGTTCCAGTCTAACTGCATCAAGCAGATTCACGGTACCCATTACATTTATTTCATAGGTTTCCCGGGGGTTTCTGTAAGATTCCCTGACAAGAGGCTGAGCAGCCAAATGTATAACAACCTCAGGATTAACTTTTTTTATTGTTTTTTGAAGTAATTTAAAATCCCTGATATCGCCTATTGTAGAATCCAATAGTTTATCAACTTTAGCCAGATCATATAAACTGGGACTCGTCGGAGGATCTAAAGAATATCCATGCACATCAGCTTCCAGCCAATTAAGCAGGATAGAGAGCCAGCTTCCTTTAAAACCGGTATGTCCGGTAATCAGAACTTTCTTGCCCTTCCAGAATGCTTTATTTACCATAGTTTCCATTTTGCGTCTCCTGAATTCCACATTTCTTCAAGGTCAGTTTTGTCACGAAGAGTGTCCATCGGCCTCCAGAACCCATAATGACGATATGCGACAAGTTCACCTTTTGCAGCCAGATTCTCAAGGGGTTTCCGCTCCCAAATGGTCTTATCGTCATCTATTTCGTCGAAAACTTCAGGTTCACACACAAAAAAACCTCCATTTATCCAGGCTCTGTCACCTTTGGGTTTTTCCTGAAATGCAAAAACTTTTACTTCGTCATTATTATCGAACTGTATGGATCCGAATCGGCCAGAGGGCTGAACAACAGTAACAGTAGCTTTTTTGTTATTCTTTCTGTGAAAATCAATCAAAGCTTTAATGTCGACATTACCTACACCATCCCCGTAGGTAAGTAAAAAAGTTCCATCAATATATTTCTTTATCTGTTTAATCCTTCCCCCTGTCATTGTATTTATACCAGTATCCACCATTGTTATTTTCCACGGTTCGGCTTTGGATTGATGCACTTCCAGAGAGTTTTTCTGAAGATCAAGAGTCACATCGGCCTGATGTAAAAAATAGTTAGCAAAATATTCTTTAATAAAATATCCCTTGTAGCCGCAACAGATTATAAAATCATTATAACCAAAAGATGAGTAAATTTTCATAATGTGCCACAGGATAGGCTTTCCTCCTATTTCAATCATAGGTTTTGGTCTTAAATCAGTTTCTTCGCTAATTCGTGTCCCGAGTCCGCCAGCTAAAATGACTACCTTCATTTTAAAACATATTATTACTTAATTACCAAAAATATCAAATGATCATTATGAATTTCTATCAAAGCTACCAAAACAAAAGATAAAAATTATTTATTAAAATTGAGGTGATAGTTATATTCTATACATATTGTAGATCATTTTTATCCCGTCTTCCAGACTGACTTTTTCTGTCCATCCCAAATTGTTAATTTTTGAAACATCAAGCAGCTTTCGATAAGTTCCGTCCGGTTTAGAACTATCCCACTCTAACTGACCTTTAAATCCTACAGTATCTTTTATTATCAGAGCCAGTTCCTTAATTGTCAGATCCATTCCTGTACCGATATTAATATGGGTGTTCTTAATATGGGCGGAGGTCACAGAGCTCAGGGCATGGGGCTCAGGGTTATGGGCCTTAAGATTGTTAAAATCAACGTGATTCATTACATAGACACAAGCGTCTGCAAGGTCATCAACGTATAGAAACTCACGATAAGGGTTTCCGGTTCCCCAGAGTGAAATAGTTACTGGTTGCTGGTTGCTGGTTGCTGGTTGAATTCCATATTTTCCCAGAATTGCTAAGATTTCAGCATCAGTTGAATTCTCATTCCGACCTTCAACCGGGTTTTTTTTGAAATCTTTCCTTATCGATTCCCAATCGTTATTTTCGAGACATTTGCCAAGATGCATTTTTCTGATCAGAGCCGGAAGCACATGAGAAGTTTCCAGGTTATAGTTGTCATTCGGGCCATAAAGGTTTGTAGGCATCACTGAAATAAAATTAGTGCCGTACTGAATGTTGTACGATTCACACATCTTAATACCCGAAATTTTAGCAACAGCATAAGGTTCATTTGTATACTCCAGCTCTCCCGTTAATAAGTACTCTTCTTTTATCGGTTGGGGGCAATTTGCGGGATAAATACATGAACTGCCGAGAAATAATAATTTCTTAACGCCATTAACATAACTCTGGTGGATTATGTTGTTCTCAATCATTAGATTTTCATATATGAATTGTGCCCTGTATTTGTTATTTGACAATATTCCACCCACTTTTGCTGCTGCCAGAATAACATAATCAGGTTTCTCCTTACTAAAAAAATCTGCTACGGTTTTCTGATCAGTCAGATCATAAGGAGGAAAAGGTGTGAGTACAAAGTTTTTATAACCTTTCGCAATCAAATTCCTGTGAATGGCACTTCCAACCAGTCCATTATGACCTGCTATGTATATTTTCGATTTTTTTTCCATATTAAATAATTCTGGTATATACCCTTAGAATAAAATCCATTAATCACAAAGTACACAAAGAAGCCACAAAGGTCACAAAGATTTGGGTCCTGAGCTTCTTATTCAATACGTTTTTTGGCTTTCTCAAAATCTGAGTTAACCATAATTCTGACTAAATCTTTGAAGGTAGTCTTAGGTTTCCACCCGAGTTTTTCATATGCTTTGGCGGGATTGCCAATAAGCAGTTCTACTTCTGTAGGTCTGAAATAGCGGGGATCAATACAGATAACTTCTTTACCGGAAGATTTCAATTTGCCTGTTTCATTTAAACCTTTTCCGGTCCAGACAATTTCTTCCCCCAGAATCCTGAAAGTTTCTTCAATAAATTCACGAATTGTATGAGTCTCATTTGTCGCCAAAACAAAGTCATCAGGTTGATCAGCCTGAAGAATGCGCCACATTCCTTCAACATATTCAGGTGCATAACCCCAGTCTCTTTTCGAATCAATGTTGCCGAGAAACAGTTTTTCCTGTTGTCCCAGAATAATTTTAGAAGCAGCAACGGTTATCTTGCGAGTGACAAAAGTTTTTCCTCTCCTTTCACTTTCGTGATTAAACAGAATCCCATTTGACGCAAATACATTATACGCTTCCCTATAATTAATTACAATCCAGTAAGCATATAATTTTGCTGCAGCATATGGACTCCTGGGATAAAACGGCGTCTTTTCAGTCTGGGGGATCTCCTGCACTTTACCGTAAAGTTCAGAAGTTGACGCCTGGTAAAAGCGTGTTTTTAAGCCTGTTTCTTTAATGGCATCAAGAAAACGCAGAGTTCCGACACCATCAACTTCTGCAGTATATTCGGGCACCTCAAATGAAACCTGCACATGAGACTGTGCTCCAAGATTATATATTTCCGCCGGTTGAATTTTTTCAACTAACCTGTTTAGGTTACTGGAATCGGTTAAATCTCCATAATGCAGAAAAAAACTTTTGTTTATGTATTCAGGATTATTATAGATATGATCGATTCTAAAAGTATTAAATGAACTTGATCGTCTTATGATCCCGTGCACAATATATCCTTTTTCCAATAATAATTCCGTAAGATAGGAACCATCCTGTCCAGTTATACCTGATATTAAGGCAATTTTTTTCATTTTATTTTAAAATTTAAAAATGCTTCCAAGGATTAAATCCAATAATCTTTTATCCTGATCTTTACTTTAATTGCGTTGGCTATTTCTTCTTCACTAATCAGTACCAGATAACCACCTCCACCTGCTCCTGACAATTTCCATGAGACAGCTTTATCTCTATGGCTATTAATGACTCTGGCAATTTTATCATCCATCATTTTAGGGAACATCTTTACCTGAGAACGAAAAGAGGCAGAGAATCCTTTTGCAAAATTATTTATGTCCTTATTGATTAAACCATCCCAGGCCAATTCAGCGGCATTGGTAAGTCGTTTAACATTATCAACAGAAATATTTGTATTTTCAAGAACGACAAAGTCAGCTTGCCTTGGCCACAAAGTTATCATATAAAGTCGCTCTTCGAGCCATTTGATGATTGAAAGATCAGTTATAGTTTCAAATTTTGATGGCCAGTATTGTTCCTTCTCATAAAAAAACCTGTTTATCCCTGGCATTGTAATACCAATAGAATCCTGTGATCCGCTTACATCTTTTGTACCTGGATCATTATCGTATCTGAAAAGGATTTTTGCCAGTTTTTCAGGATTCTCCATAGGTAAGTTATCATTCCATAACTCAATGGCCTTCTTTCTTGTTGAAGTAGCCATCCCTGAACGCTCGTTGAATTCTACTGTAGGTTCAATTGATGCAGTTATTGCCCAACCCGGGGAGTACTTTGATACATACGGCTGATCAATCCAGGTACCTGCAAGATCAATTCTATAGGGAATAGGGGTTTCCTTTCTTAGCGAGGTAGTTGATCGAACCGGCAAATTTGCGTATGGGATTCGTTTTAAGACTTTATATTCTATCCCCAGATCTTTACATATTTGTTCTTTGTCGGGTGTATGGCCATCTTCATTTACAATAAAAATATCCGGATCAAGAGACTTCATATCTCCGAGAAAATCAAGAATTCCACTTCCGAAATTAATTTTGACTTTATGCACACACGATAAAGCTTCAATCATAAATAATCGTTCTTCTTCAGAGTTAACGGTACTTCGTCCCTTGAGATCGTATATTGTTTTATCAGATCCCAATCCTACATACAAATCTCCGTATTGAGACGCCTCTCTTAAAAAAGCAATATGTCCTGAATGGAGAAGGTCAAAACAACCGCTTACGAAAACTTTCTTTCGTTTATTAACAGTCATGATCAGGTTTTTCAGGTATTTTATTAATAAAAGAATTTTTATAGAGTCAATGCTTTGTTAGTAGTATACCCGGGAACAATCTCCAACATCTCTTCAATCACCTTTGCTTCAGACATTTTATTGAGAGAGCCGAGTATCATATCTATCTTTGAAATGAGCGTTTCAAAATCAAACGATGCAACCTGTGCAATACTTATCTTTGGATGATGTGTATGTATCATTGGTTCGTCCATCGAAAAGAGTTCCTCATACAGCTTTTCTCCAGGACGCAATCCAACCACTTTTATTTTAATATCCTTATGAGGTTCAAGACCCGAGAGGCGTATCAGGTTTATAGCTACATCTAAAACTTTGACAGGTTCACCCATATCAAAAACATATATCTCTCCGCCATTGCCCATAAATCCAGCTTCTAAAACCAACTGGCATGCTTCAGGGATGGTCATAAAGAAACGGGTTATATCGGGATGAGTAATAGTTACAGGTCCCCCATCGGCAATCTGCTTATTAAAAAGTGGAATAACAGAGCCATTTGACCCAAGCACATTACCAAAACGTGTAGTGATAAACTGTGTCTTTATGCCTTTACGTTTTGACTGAGAATGTACCAGTAATTCACAAATCTTCTTGGTGGCTCCCATCACATTGGTAGGATTTACTGCTTTATCAGAAGATATCATTACAAATTTTTCTGCCTTGTATTTAATTGATAAATCCGAGATAATTTTTGTACCTCCAACGTTAACTCTGAATGCTTCATGTGGGTGCAATTCCATCATTGGAACATGTTTATATGCGGCGGCATGAAAAACAATATCAGGTTTGTATTTTCTGAAGATTTCTTCCATATATTCCTGTCGTGTCACATCACCAATCACTATCCTGAAGTTGCAATCCGGTAATTTACTTTTTAACTCTTCTCCAAGGTAAAATGATGGGGTTTCTGCCTGATCTACAATAATTAACTGCTTTGTATTAAACCTCATTAATTGTCTCGCAATTTCTGAACCTATTGATCCGGCGCCACCGGTAACCATTATAGTCTTCCCGATTAGTCCCTTTTGTATCTTATCAAGATCAAGAGTTATAGGATCTCTTCCGAGTATATCTTCGAATTTCACTTTTTTAAGGTTTTTAACTTCCAGATGACCGTTCATCCAGATATCAAATGATGGAGTATCAAGAATTTCGCATCCAAACTGGATCATAGACTCAATTACTTCCTTCTTCTTAGCCGGTGCAATGTTATTTATAGCAATAATAAAAACTTTTACATCTTCATCCTCAATAAAATCTCGTGTGAGAACCTGTCGTGAATAAACCGGGTAACCATCAAGATTTTTCCCCTGAATTTTTTTGTCATCGTCAATAAAACCTTTAAGCCTGTATAGATTCTTCGGATCTCCTTCAATTAGTCTTTTTACCAGAATTCCCATTTCGCCTGAACCATAGATTAAAACATTTTTGCCATCGTGTGACGAGGAGGAGGCAAATTCATAAAACAATTTTACAAATACCCTGAAAAGGAAAAGCAGGATTGTGACAGCTCCGAAATGAATAAGAAGAATAGAAAAAGGTATATTAAAAAGGAAGCTCCATTCATTTTTCCGGCTCAGAAAAGTAACTAAANNATCATCCCTGAATAGGATTTGAAAACTAAAATAAATACTACATATACAAACAGTACAAGATATGATTGTCTGAATACTGTTGAAATATTTAAGGCAGATACTTCAAAATTAAATCTCAACATATAAGCAATCAAAAATGAAAAAAAGACTGTGCCGGAATCAAGAATAAAGACCAGCCATCGAGGCAATGAATGATTTTTAAAAACCTTTATAATCCTTTCTTTAAATGCTGTTAGCATATTGGTTAACTTAAAAATGAAAATGTTTTAAAAATCAAGACAAAAGATATAAGATAAAAGTAAAAAGATAAAAACAAAATACCGATCAGTCAATAATATTTTAGAAATTTGATTTATACGTTTTTCTTGTATCTTTTATCTTTATTCTTTAATACCTATAAAGCTACCGCGCCGTCAGTCACATAACTGAAACTTGTATATGTCTGACTATGTGTTTATTCAGATGCATATTGTAACAAATGTTACAAATTTTCCCAATACCATTTTACTGCCTCTTTAAGGCCATTTTCGACATTTAATGTCGGTGAATAGTATAAAAGTTTTTTAGCTTTTTCAATTGAAGCTAATGAGTGGGGTATATCACCCGCCCTGGCAGGTCCATATATTGGCTCAATGGTTAAAATATCCTTGTCAAATCCGGCTGCCAGCTTACGAATAAAAAAGAACAGCTGATTAAGAGATGTTCTCTCACCGTGAGCAACATTATAAACCTGGTTTAACGCCGCTTTATTATGCACAACAGATGCAAGATGATTGGCCTGAACTACATTGTCAATATAAGTAAAATCGCGCGAAACCGATCCATCGCCATTGATAAGAGGTACTTCATGCTTCATCAGCATCTTCATGAATTTTGGTATAACAGCTGCATAAGCTCCATCCGGATCCTGTCGTCTTCCAAAAACGTTGAAATACCGAAGCCCAACAACATCAATTCCATAAGTTTGGGCAAAATTGCTTGCAAACAGTTCATCAACATATTTGGTAATAGCGTAAGGAGATAAAGGAGAACCTATTTTATCTTCTACTTTTGGCAAATCGGGATGATCCCCGTAAGTTGAAGAGCTTGCAGCATATATGAATCTTTTAACTCCTGATTCTTTGGCTGCAAAAAGCATCTTAACAAAACCACCTATATTAACATCGGTCGATGTGATTGGATCTTTTATAGACCGGGGAACAGAGCCCAATGCAGCCTCGTGGAAAACAATATCAATATTTTCTACCGCCTTTAAACAGTCGTCATAATTTCGAATATCACCCTCTATAAGTTTAAAAGCAGGATTGCTAATGAATTCTTTAAGGTTTTCTCTTTTGCCAGTTGAAAAATTATCAAGACAAACAATTGAATTTCCTGAATTTAAAAGAGATTCTACAAGATTTGAGCCGATAAAACCTGCTCCCCCGGTAACCAATACTCTGCTATCCTTTAAGATTCGTTCCATCAGCAATTTAAAAAAGCAATATTACAAATTTTAACACAATTTAACGTTATAAATATTACTCTTTTTCAAACATCAGGAGTATTTCATTCAAAATAAATTCGGCTGTCTTCCCATTGCCATAAAAACCAGGATATTCAAGATTTAGATGAGAATCCATAAAATAATTAAACTCACTTCTGATACAAACAGAATCGGCACCTACAAGCTTTGCAGTACCATTATTCACCAGTTCTATCCATTCAGTTTCATTTCTAAGCACAATGCATGGCTTTTTGAAAAAATGTGATTCTTTCTGAACCCCTCCCGAATCAGTCACGATCATTTTGCANNAGAATAATATCCCTTTCTTCAGCCATAGCTTTTAGTGTGACGAGGATTTCTTCAAGCCTCACTATGTCATCTGTATTAGTATCCCTGTGTATTGTAACAAGTATATAACCGTCTCTTATCAGCGACATATGCTCAAGAAAAGCAGCCTTCTTCTTTTCTGCAAGTCCGGCAAAAAATAGAGTATTATCGTACATAATATCGCCAGTCAGATAAATTTTTGGATTACTAATGTTATATGGCGGGCTGTTTTCAGGTTTGAATCCCTCTCCCATCAGGTTTTTAAAAGCAGCATTGGTAGGAGCGAAAAGAAGTGTCGATGAATGGTCGCTCATTATCCTGTTTAATTCCTCCGGCATGATTTTATTGAATGATCTTAGTCCGGCTTCAATATGGATTATCGGGAAATGCAGCTTTGAAGCGGCTATTGCTCCTGCCAGTGTAGAGTTTGTGTCGCCGTAAAGCAATACACAATCAGGTTTCTCCTTTAAAAGTACCTCTTCAATACCTGTTATCATCAGAGATGTTTGTCTGCCATGGCTTGCCGAACCCACCCCGAGATTATAACCGGGTTTATGAATTTCAAGTTCATCGAAAAAGACATCAGACAATTCTTTATCGTAATGCTGGCCTGTATGAACTATAATTTCGTTAATTTCTTCTGAATGATGATTAATGATTGCCCTGCTAATTGCAGAAGCTTTTATAATTTGAGGTCTTGTTCCTACAATACTAATTAGTTTTATATGCGGCATTGAATCGTGAAATTTCAGGCACCAAAGGTAAAAAAAGAATCGTTTAAACAAAGTATTAAAAACAGAAAGGGCATCTAATTGTGCAGATGCCCTTCCTGATTTTATGTATTAGCATTTTATTTGGCATAATTTACTGCCCGTGTTTCACGGATAACAGTAATTTTTATCTGNNGCCTCTTTATCCGTAACTTTTTCGGCTCCAACTATAACCCGAAGTTCCCTGCCTGCTTGTATTGCATAAGTTTTCATAACACCTGGATACTGAAGGGCAAGCGATTCAAGCTCCTTTAATCTTTTAATATATGATTCAACAACCTCACGACGTGCACCGGGGCGTGCACCTGAGATAGCATCGCAAACCTGAACAATCGGAGCGATCAGAGTTGTCATTTCCGTTTCATCATGATGAGAACCAATTGCATTGCATATTTCAGGCTTCTCCTTATATTTTTCAGCCATTTTCATCCCCAGGATTGCATGTGGCAATTCCGGTTCATCATCAGGGACTTTGCCAATATCATGAAGAAGTCCGGCCCTTTTTGCAAGTTTTGAATTCAGTCCGAGCTCAGCTGCCATAATTGAGCAGAGATTAGCTACTTCGCGGGAGTGCATAAGAAGATTCTGACCATAAGACGACCGGTATTTCATTTTACCTATCAATCTGATAAGCTCAGGATGTAATCCATGGATACCCAGGTCAATAGTAGTTCTTTTCCCTATCTCCAGTATCTCATCTTCTACCTGTTTCCTGGTCTTTTCAACCATCTCTTCAATTCTTGCCGGATGTATTCTTCCATCTGTAACCAGCTGGTGAAGGGCAAGTCTCGCTACTTCTCTCCTTATGGGATCAAAAGCTGAAAGGACTATCGCTTCTGGCGTATCGTCAACAATAATTTCAACGCCAGTTGCTGCCTCAAGTGCCCGGATATTGCGACCCTCACGTCCGATAATGCGACCTTTCATCTCATCTGACTCAATATGAAATACAGTTACAGCATTTTCAATGGCATTCTCAGCAGCAACCCGCTGGATTGTCTGAACCACAATCCGTTTAGCTTCCTTGTTTGCGGTCATTTTAGCTTCATCCAGGATCTCATTAACATACGACATGGCTCCGGTTTTTGCCTCCTCCTTCAGAGATTCTATAAGATGGTTTTTAGCTTCTTCTGCAGAAAAACCTGAAATAGCTTCAAGTTGTTCAACCTGTTGCTTATGAAGGCGTGCTAACTCTTCAGATTTTTTATCTACAAGTTCAAGCTGGGATGTCAGATTGCCCCGTATTGCGTCAGCTTCATTTTTTTTACGTTGAACCTCTTCAATTTTCTGTGATAAAGACTGTTCTTTCTGAGCTATTCTGTTTTCTGCCTGTCCTATCCTGCTATTCTTTTCATTTATTACTTTTTCATGTTCTGTTTTAAGCTGAAGAAATCTCTCTTTTGCCTGTAGAATTTTCTCTTTCCTTATCACTTCAGCTTCAGCTTCAGCTTCGCTGACTATCTTACGGCTTTTATTCTTCAATGCCAACTGCCACATGAAGTATGAGGCGCCAAAACCCAGTACAAGGGCTGAAATACACAAGACAATCAACAGCCCGTTACTTAAACTTCCTATTATTAATGTCATCATCAATCGTTTTAGTTATATATATTTAATAAAAAACCCGCAAAGTTCCTTCAGCTTTTATAAAACCCCATGTCTGAATGGCTGGAGCTACTAATCCAGTTCGAACGTCCACTGTCCCGTTTTACGGGGATCCCGACGAATCGGGATGAGGCCTGTTCTACCTGAACTAAGAGTCGCTCCAAAGTTTTAACTGTTGAGTTTCAAAAATGAATGAAGAAACAATGCGGGCAATTTAATTTTCTATTTTAAAGAACGCTATTACTCTTTTATGTGGAGAACTGAATCGATTTTTTGTATCAGTTCTTTTAAGGCATCGGGAAGATAGTCTTTTTCAAGTTTTTCTTCTTCTTCTGTAAGTTTAATCACATACTGCAGGGAAGCCATCGCCAAAAAATCCTGTACATCTTTATCAGAGTACCTCTGCTTATACTGCAGCACCTTTTCATTAATCATCCTCGCTGCTTTCCTGATTTTCTCTTCGTTTTCCCGTTCTACCTTCAATGGATAATATCTGTCCGCCACATTCACCCTTATCGAAAGCTTATCATCCATTGCTATATTTTATCTGTTTAAAAGAGCAACACATCTGTCAATTTCCCGCACCAGTTCGGTTATTTTTTTCTTCGCTTCCAACGCGTTTTCACCTTCACCCAACAATGCTCCTGATAATTTAATCCGCTCGTATTTAATTTCTAATTCTTTCATTTGTTCTTCACGAGCCTGAAGCATACCTTTTAAAACTTCGTTTCCGCTCTTAAGATCTGTCACTTCAAGCTTCATATTATTATACCGATCCAATAATTCATCCAGTTTTCTGTTCAAAATTATTAATTCTTCGTAACCCTGACCGGACATAATAAAATCTTTAGTACAAAATTAACATNNATTGTTAATGATATTTTCAAAAATTTGAATGAAATAGTTTGTCTTAATAAACCATAAGTATAGCTTTGCACCTTTGTATTTTCAATAATTGAATACCATGCTTCTAATCCGGTTTTTTATTTTTAGTCTGCTATTTTACAATACAATAGATGACATTCAAAAAGATAAATCAATATTCATCTCACCGGTAAAGATACCCCAACTGTTATCGGCAAATTTCGGTGAGTTAAGAATAGACCATTTTCATTCTGGTTTAGACATTAAAACACAGGGTGTTACGGGGAAAGAAGTTGTTGCTTCAGCAAGCGGATATATCTGTAGAATTGGCGTTTCTCCCGGAGGATTTGGAAATGCACTTTATATAAGGCATCCTTCAGGTTATTCAACCGTCTATGGGCACCTTGACAGGTTTACTCCTAAAATTGAGGATTATGTTAAAAAACAGCAATATGCTAAAAAAAACTTTCAGATAACATTGTTTCCTGAAAAAGAAGAATTTCCAGTTAAACAAGGTGAACTTATAGCTTATTCTGGAAATTCAGGTAGCTCAGGTGGACCGCATCTGCACTTTGAGATAAGAAAATCAGACAATGAAAAACCCATCAATCCTCTGCTTTTCGAATTTGGTATGGCTGACAATATTCCACCTGTTATAGAAAAACTTGTCATATACCCCATTAACCGCCATACTTCAATTAATAACAAGAATGCTATTAAAAAGATAAATGTTACCGGAGGTCATGGAATATATTCTGTAACCCGGGAAAACGGAATATCGATAAACGGGCTTGCAGGATTTGGTATAAAAGCGTATGATATGATGAACGACAGTCCCAACAAAGTTGCTGTATATTCTATTGAATTATCAATTGACAGTACTTCAATTTTTAAGTATAAAATGGATGGTTTCTCTTTCGATGAATCAAGGTATGTTAACAGTCATATTGATTATGAAACCTATATGAAGGAAAACATCTATATTGAAAGGACCTATGTTTTGCCTGGAGATAAACTGAGTGTATATAAAAATGTCATCAACAGGGGTTTATTTAACTTCAACGATAACAAAATTCACCGTGCTCAAATTATTATTACAGATGCCAGCAATAATAAATCAGTGTTAACATTTCAAATAAAAGCACAATCAGAAAAGTCTCAGCCGGAACAGGATCTTATTGATAATAACATCGAAGTAATGCCATACAACAGAGCCAGTAAGTTTTCTGCAGAAAATATTTCGATAAATCTTCCTGCAGGAACACTTTATGACACTCTTAACTTTTCTTATAAAAAAGAAAATGGAACCAGTGAAATGTTCTCTGATCTGCATTATGTACATAACAATCTCACTCCTGTCCACAAAGCTTATTCTCTCTCAATTAAACCTAAAACTATCCCTGTAGGAAAAGAATCTAAATTGCTTATTGTTCAACTGGCTGATGATCAGAAAAAAAACGCTGTAAACAGTTTCTGGTCTGATGGGTATCTCACGGCAGATGTTCTTTCTTTCGGCAGATTTTATATTGGAATAGATACTATTGCACCCGTTATTTCAGCAATTGGATTGGCTCAGGATGCAAATCTTACCGGGAAGAAGGAAATCAGGATCAGGATCACCGATGAGCTTTCCGGAATAAAGTCATATATTCCATCGATAGACGGAAACTGGGCTCTCTTCGAATNNAAGGTAACTGATAATAAGGATAATAGCAGTTTATTTAAATGTAGTTTTACATGGTAGTAATGTCCTTCGCCTGCTTCCTGTAAAAACTCTATTTTCCTTTATCTTACTTTGTGCTCTCCTTCGTTACCCTTTGTGGTTAAATTTATTATTTTTACCACAAAGGAACGTCATGGTTTTCAGAAAGGTTCACTAAGAGCATTCCGATAAATCAAATACTCTGATACAAAGCATTGAATGTTAAATATTCCTAAAATGCCGGAAAGACCGAAAAATTGACTATCTTTGCCTCATTATGTAAACAAAAAGAATTATCATTTGTTATCGTAATAAGTTCTAGTCCATATTATTTGTACCTCGGTTAAGATAATAAGCAGAATCATTTCTGGTTAAACAGTTCGGTGAAAACTAAAGACGAACAGAGGAATAATTCTTAACATTAAAATTACATTTATATAGATTATGATGAACGGAAGCATTTAAAAGTGCTTCTATGATTATGGTTATTCGTTAAGCAGGCTCGCATTCTGCAAATTAATATTAACTAATTATTTGAATAAAGGAATATCATGCAAGAAAAAAAACAAACTGTTTTTAAAACACCTGACATAACAAGAATGCAGGAAGTAGTAATCAACCCAAGGACCAAGATTTATATTGCTGTCGGGGCTGATCCAGAAGAAGCAAGAAGTCGCTACTGGGCAAGACAAGATGCAAAAGGCAAAGTTCTGCTGACACCTAAAAAAACTGTGCTAAACTAATTCCTGACAGGCTTTTCAACATTGTAACTTAGTATATTATGGGTGGGTAAACACCCCGGTTAATCATATTATTGATACTCTCAACAACAAATGGCTTATCTTCGCGATAGGTAACGCCAAACCATCTGTCGTTGCTCATTAATATCTTAATGGTTATTTCACCATTCTTAACAAATTTATCAATGGATGTTGGAATATCAAGCTCAGCTTTAAGATCCATTCCATTCTTATTGATGAAATTCCTGAACTCTTCGCCAAGGAAACCGAAACAAGATGGCTTAAAACCCCACAGATTCATTGATACGACCTCGTTCCCTGTAAACTTTTGGAATTTGCCATCACTTATGGGAGCTTTTGCCCCATCAGCTGTTCTCTCAATCTGACGTGTTTCAACAATATTTTTCAGAAGGCCGTCTGCACCAACACCGCAGACTCCCCTGTTTACATGACCGTGATCGGATAAAGTATTTCCCATCTTGTAACCCACAATACAGTAACAATTCGGGTCTTTATCATTAACCAGGAAATCGTGAAGGATTTTAAATGATTCAACCCCGTAATAGTCATCGGCATTTATCACGCCAAATGGTTCTTTTATTTTTTTTGAAGTAACAAGAATCGCATGGCTTGTACCCCAAGGTTTTTGCCTGTCGGGAGAAACTTTAACACCTTCCGGCAGATTGGTGATCTCCTGGAAGACATAATCAACCTCTATTTTACCTTTAAGCCTTTTTACAAATCGTTCCTTAACCTGTTCTTCTATATCGCGTCTTATAACAAAAACAATTTTACCAAATCCTGCACGAATAGCGTCATAAATAGAATAGTCAATTATTGTTTCACCGGAAGGCCCTACTTCATCAAGTTGCTTATTGCCACCATAACGTGTTCCCATTCCAGCAGCCAAAACTAATAGAGTTGGTTTCATAATTTTTATGTTTTTGTTAAACGCAATTATACAGAAAAAATTATTACAATTAAAATAATTATAAATGAGCCTTCTAAAGTTACTTTATATTTTAATGAGTATCGGTTTTCAATAATAAGTTATTTTGAATGGCTAAATATCAATTATTTAATAACATGAACTCACCCCAACCCCTCTCTGTTTCGCTAAGAGGGGCAAAACGCTGCACTCCCCCTTCTTTTGCCTGCAAGAGAAGGGGGTCGGGGGGATGAGTACATGAAGAACGTATAAATGATTTAGTCTATTATTATTCATTCCTGATAGTCATATTATATTTTTATAATACTCTTGAAAATCAATTTATTTACCCAATGCCACTTAGGAGTTAACGCGAGCTCGACAAAGTTAAAATCAATGAAAATCCAACAATGGAATACAAATTAGAAATATGTGTTGATAATATTGAATCAGCTATTAATGCTCAGAATGCCGGAGCTACTGAATTTAATCTTACAGGCAGAAAAACTATTGATAGTGAAATGACCTTCCGAAGACAAAATATTTCAATGGACAGTACTTCCGATATTCCTGAATCTTCCAGAAAAGTCTTCGACCCTGATATGATAAGAAGCATAATCAATAAGCTGAAATTGATCTGAAATATCCTTTGAAATATTAATGGGCTTGTTACCTTTGTGATTCTTAATTCAAAAACTATTTTTAATTATTTAATAGTGATTTTTATGAAAAAGCTATCTGAATTAATATTCGTAATAATATTATCAATCCTATTGGGACAGACTGCAAATGCCTGTACAAATTTTCTTGTGACCAAAGGCGCATCTGTAAAAGGATCTACAATGATAACTTATGCCGCAGACTCGCATCAGTTATATGGTGAACTATATTATTGGCCTGCAAGGGACTATCCTCAGGGCACTATGCTTGATGTTATTGAATGGGACACCCGTAAGTATATGGGGAAAATTTTACAGGTGGCACATACTTACTCTGTGGTCGGAAACATGAATGAACATCAACTCGCTATTGGAGAAACCACATATGGGGGAATTGAAACTCTTATTGATACTACTGCCATTGTTGATTATGGAAGTCTTATATATCTAACGCTTCAGAGAGCTAAAAATGCCAGGGAAGCTATAAAAGTTATGTCTGACCTGGTATCTGAATACGGATATGCCAGTGAAGGTGAATCGTTTTCATTTGCTGATCCGAATGAAGCATGGATTTTTGAAATTATTAGCAAAGGAGCTAATAATAAGGGTGCCGTATGGGTAGCTCGTCGTATTCCTGACGGATATGTTTCAGGTCATGCAAACCAGGCAAGGATACAGACATTTCCTCTGGCTACCGGCAAAAAGAACAGTATTGCAATTACTTCAAAAGAACTTAACAGGGTATCGGAACCTAATATTGAATGTGTATATGCTTATGATGTAATCGAATTTGCCAGAAGCAAAAATTTATTTAATGGAAAAGATGCTGAATTCAGTTTCTCCGACACTTATAATCCGATTTCCTTTTCTGGCGCCCGTTTTTGTGAGGCACGGGTATGGTCATTCTTCAAATCAGTTAATGCTGATATGAATCAGTACTTCAATTACATTTCCGGACATGACTTAAGCAAACGTATGCCTCTGTGGATCAAGCCAGACCATAAGATTTCCGATTATGATATGATGAATTTCATGAGGGATCATCTTGAAGGAACACCTCTTGATATGAGAAAAGACATAGGTGCAGGTCCATTCGGTCTACCCTATCGCTGGCGTCCTCTTGATTGGAAAGTATCAGACGACAAAAACACGCCATCATACTGTAATGAAAGAACAGTTGCCACTCAGCAAACAGGGTTCGTCTTTGTAGCTGAATGCCGTAGCTGGCTTCCTGATCCTATCGGGGGTATCTTCTGGTTTGGAGTTGATGATGCTGCTACTACTGTCTTCACTCCGATGTACTGCGGTATAACTGATGTTCCTGAATGTTTCAAAGTTGGAAATGGCGATATGCTTACTTATTCCCCCACTTCCGCCTTCTGGCTGTTTAACCAGGTAGCTAACTGGTGCTATACCCGTTATGATATGATGAGCGCTGATGCACAAAAAGTACAGAAAAAGCTTGAAACCATGTACGTATCCAAAACAGACTCTATCGATGCAGAAACACTTAAACTGTCTGCTAATGATATGAACATTGCCAGGAATTATCTTACAACTTATTCAGGCAAAATGGCCAGTAATACTTTTACCCAGTGGAAAACATTAAGTGAGTACCTGCTTGTAAAATACATTGATGGTAATATCAAAAAAGAAAAGGACGGAAAGTTTGAAAGAAATAAATGGGGAAATCCTGTAATGCCTCTGCAGCCAGGTTATTCAGATGCCTGGAAGAAATCAGTTATTCAGGAAACAGGGGATAAATTGCTTGAACCATCTCAGGCTGGACACTAGGTAAAAGCAAACAGAAGGTTGAGGTTGAGGTGAGTTAAAAACTTTTTATTCCAGAATTCGGATTATCAAATTTTTATTTGTAAGTTTGCGACCGGATTTTTGAAACCAGACTGAGTATACAAAATACATTTTGTGATGAATTTAATGAATGTTGTTGAGAAAGAATTTGCGGTAAAAAATGAATTTCCGAAATTCGTAGCAGGAGACACTGTTACTGTCCATTATAAAATTAAAGAAGGTAATAAGGAGAGAATTCAACAGTACCGTGGGGTTGTAATACAGAGAAGCGGTGAAAAACATACTGAAACTTTTACCGTTAGAAAGATGTCAGGAAACATAGGTGTTGAAAGAATATTTCCTATTGCGTCGCCATTTATTGATAAAATTGAAGTCAATAAGCATGGTAAGGTACGCAGAGCAAGAATATTCTACCTTCGCGATCTGACCGGCAAAAAGGCACGTATCCGCGAAAAGAAATTTTAAAGGAAACTTTAATGATATTTTAAGGCTGTTCGATAAGAACGGCCTTTTTTTATTGGTCGGTCATACCACGGCGCGGCCGCTTGTATATCAGAATATTGGAGTCACTAACGGTTTGCTGAATGTCCCTGTTACTTTGACATTTACTTTAAGCACATCTGAAGGTTTAACCTTTATACCCAAAGAAGACGCAAAAGAGGAAACACTATTAATTAAGGAATTGACTGAACTTCCAAGATCAGATCTCGGGATTTCGGTTTTTACTATATAATTCAGTGTCTGATCGAGACCCTGATCACCGCCAATATTCATTTTCAGATTACCTGTTCTCACATCAAACGGACTCACAAAAACCCTTCCGTCAGCAATTTTGAAGCTTATATTAATGTCTTTAAAAGTTTTGCCATATTTATCGCCCAGTTTAAGAACCTCTTTCATCTGGTCGAAAGTTTTTGATTCAAGAAGAGTAATCTCATTTGATTTGACATTGCCTGATCCGTTGATCGTATTAGGAATTGGCATCATATCTCTTCCAAGCAGACTTACATAATTTAGCTTTGCACTGATCCTGCCATCGACTCCATTTGCTGCAGGAGCCAGTTTCTTAACAGTATTGAAAGTATTGAATGCATCTTTGATACCAATGTTCTGTATATCAAAATCTGCTTTCATCATCGGTTTGAGAGTATCACGGGTATCATAATCAGCGTTCATTAAAATAGTGCCCCCAAGAATGTTCATTCCTGTTTCACGGAAAGATAAAATTCCGTCTCTGGAAAAAATATGTCCCTTTACCTTTTCAGCTTTGATATTATCATAGGATAATTTTTCAATAAGTGCATGAAAATCAAAATCAATGTTTTTAGGAATAGGAATTAAAGCCAGACCTGCTGTATCCTGAACGACAGATGCAGATGCAGATGTTGAATCTGACATGGAATTCATTATGGAGGTAACATCTGTCAGGTTTGAATGAACTTCCAGTTTGGCTTTCAATTTTTTATTCCTGAGAGCATATGGAATATAGTTTTCCAGATTTCCTGTAACAGAAAAATCACTTTTGCCTTCAACTATCAAGTGAGCACTTTCGATCTTCGTAAATGCCGGTGTAAACGATAAGGCTGCATCTTTAATTTCTAACCTGGGATATCCGGTAAATGAATAAATCATGTTCCTGATTCCCAGAGTTCCTCTGGCATCAAAGCTTTCATACTGTTCTTTCTCAATCATCGATAATCTACCTGACATTGAGAGGGCCATATCAATCACTCCCGAAAGCGACATACCGTGCATCGGAACAGCTTTAGACAGTGCATTCAGGTCCAGCTTTCCATTCATTGTTCCTTTGAAATCAGGATCACTCATTGGAGTTTTTAAGAAAAATGTCATATCAAATGGACTTCCGGCCAGCTCAAAATGAAATTTTTGCAGACTCAATGTTGTTTTGTCAAGAACTTTTCCATCAACAAAAACATTTGCATTAACATTGATATTACTGATCTTTTCCGGTAAAGCAGGATAACTTATAATCCCATTATTTACAATTAGGTCTATACTTATATCGGGAAATGTACTGTAAGCACTATTGTAGAGGCCCTTTGCTGTTCCTGATAAAGAAAAATCTCCCGAAACTTTCAGATTTTCATAACCACTCATATACACAGAAGAAATCAGCGACATCAATGTCTTAAAGGATGCTTTATCAGTTCCAAAATGCAGATCTGTCTTAATATCTTTTCCAGGCATTTCTACCATCCCTGATATTGAAATCTTAAGGTCATTTATTGAAAAATAATTATCTCTCATAGTAAATTTCATACTGTCAAGTTCAGCCAGCATGTTGATCTTGGAATCTATTTTTGCTTTGTTAAGATATTTTACCCCGCCCATAATTACAGTTGTCGCTCCTGAATTTAAACTCATTTTCAAAAGAGTTTCAGTCAAGGTCATACTACCGGCAAGTCTGAAATTCAGATCCTCAAGACGTGCATATAGTAACATGCACGAATCGGAGTATATAATTGAGCTGTTTTTTATTTCTAACTTCCTGAGCATAACTTTAAACGAGCTGCCTGAAGATGAAGTTGATGACTTTGCCGGAGCAGATTCAGGTGTGGAATTTGCTGCCGGGTCAACTTGTCCCGGCTGAGCAGTTGATACAGATGGTTTGGTTATATCCCAGTTTACTTTTCCATTTTTCAGAACTAACGCATTGACCTTAGCATGGTCTACAATAATTGACTTCACTTCATAACCCGATTTCGAAAATATACTCATAAGGTTAAAAGCAAGATCAAAGGATTTAAAAGCAGCAAGTGTATCTCCTTCAAATTTTCCTAAACCGATAACCGACATGTTTTCTAAGGAGAATGTCAGATTCGGAAAATCTTTAAAGAACCCAAGTTTATAATCAGCAAATTTTACTGTTGCATTAACGGAGGAATTAATGGTCTGTTCAAATTTGGCTTTAATTTGCTTTTTAAAGATTACAGGAACAGTAAAAAGCAAGACCAGAACAATAAGAATAAATCCAAGAAATATTTTTATAATTATTCCGAAGCGCTTTTTCATATCTAATATATTTATAATTGATTAACAGTAAAATATGTTAAATATTGTTTCCACATTCTGACTAATAAAAGTAATTAATAATCCTGAGAATAGAAACAGTATCAGCCTGATGAGATTGCTTCGCTTCGCTCGCAACGACCTTCACACTTATTTAATTAGGGAAAGGGATTAAAACGGAACTTATAAAATTTGGGTCATTGCGAGGAGCAAAACGACGAAGCAATCCTCAAATGTTATAAGAATTAATCTTGTCTATACCACTTATTTTTTCCAATTTTTGTTATATTTGCGTCCGTCAAATAAAAGGACCTGTAGCTTAATTGGATAGAGCATCTGGCTACGGACCAGAAGGTTGGGGGTTCGAGTCCCTTCAGGTTCACTTTTTAGGAACACAAACCCTTGTAATTTAACACTTTACAGGGGTTTTTATTTTATAGTATAACAAAATTACATCTAATAACGTCATTTAAGTAATTAAGTGCCAGGTAAAACCCAATATGAAAAGGCATAAATATTAATACGTATGTCATGGGGTTAACAAAGAGACTGCTTATTCCAAATTAAAACAAATATTGATACGGTTTGTTTATACAAAAACATGTCATAGGTATACTACAGAACTAAATACTTAATGATCAGAAAATTTAAAAATATTACTTCTTTACTTTTGTTATTGGTTTTTCTTCTGCCTACTGTAGTCAAATTAGAACATCGGCACCAATACTTTGCCTTTGATGTAAAAAATGAACAACATAACCTTGCTCTCCGGAATAACTGCCCAATTTGCAATTTTGAATTTTCTATATTTATCTCAAGCTTTGAAAATTTTCATTTACAAATCGAAAATCTTCCTGACGCTTATTTAAACAATTACAATTCCAGATACAATTCCAATCTATCTCAGTTTTCATTACTGTTACGTGGGCCACCTGAGAAACAAATGTGAGATGTAGACATCCAAAGGATGTCTCTGAAAATTTGTTTAATCCATAAATCATAATCGAATGAAAAAGATACTTATCCTTTGCGTTATGATATTAATATATCAGATGGCAATCGCACAAAACAAAATTACCGGAAAAATTACAGACAATATTACAGGAGAGGCTGTTGCCGGAGCAACAGTTTATATTCCGGAACTTAAGACAGGTACAATAGCAGATAAAGAAGGCGTTTATAAAATTGATAATCTTCCCAAGACAAAAGTCATTATTCAGATTAGTTTTTTGGGATATAAATCAATCATTGAAAATATAGACTTAGCGAATACAACAGCCCGGGATTTTGTCATGGAACAAGCCATTACGGAAATGAATGAAGTTGTTATCACAGGTTCTTTAAGGGCAACTGAAATAACACGGACTCCGGTTCCAATGATTACTGTCAGCAGTCGGGATTTACAGCAAAATTTAAATACAAATATCATTGATGCTATTTCCAAACTTCCGGGGGTTAGTGCTGTAACAACTGGTCCTAATATATCAAAACCGTTTATTCATGGACTTGGATATAATAGGGTATTGACACTATTTGACGGCGTTAGACAGGAAGGACAACAGTGGGGCGATGAACACGGTATTGAAATTGATGAGAATGCTGTTGACCGTATTGAAATCGTAAAAGGCCCTGCAAGTTTAATTTATGGTTCCGACGCACTGGCAGGTGTAGTCAATATGCTTCCCGCTCAACCAGTTCCGGATGGAACAATAAAAGGTCATATAGAAACAAATTACCAGACAAATAATGGTCTTATTGCTGCGCATGCAGCTCTGGCGGGAAATAAGAACGGATTTAATTGGGGTGGAGTAGTGTCGCATAAACAAGCCACAAATTATCAGAACAGATACGACGGCAAGGTCTATGGTACAGCTTTTAATGAGACTGATTTTAGCGGTCATATTGGTTTGAATAAACAATGGGGTTATTCAGATCTCAACTTTTCGATTTTTAATGACCTGCAGGAAATACCTGATGGAAGCCGCGATTCATCAACCCGTAAATTTACAAAACAAATTACTGAAGCCGATACATTCAGACCAATAGCATCTGATGCGGAGCTAAGTTCGTATAAAATTGCCGTTTTACACCAGCATGTCCAGCATTATCGTCTATATTCCTCAAATGAATTCATAATCGGGGAAGGTAAACTGGGTCTGATTTTAGGATATCAGCAAAGTATACGCCGCGAGTTCAGCCATCCTCAATACCCTGATATTCCGGGTCTTTATCTTGATCTGAAAACACTTACTTATGATGTAAAATACTCTCTCCCTGAATCCCATGGATGGGAAGGGACGATAGGTTTTAATGGCATGTACCAGCGCAATACCAACAAAGGGACTGAATTTGTTATTCCTGATTATAACCAGTTTGAAATTGGGCCTTTTGTTTTGGTAACTAAGTCTATAGGGAAACTGAATTTTAGTGGCGGCGCCAGATATGATACACGTATCTTCAGAAATGATGCAATGTATACCCGTCCGAACCCCCTGACTGGTTTTGATATGCAGGTAAGTTTGCCAGATACTGCACAGTCAGATCATCCATTCTATAGTTTTAATCATACATTTTCAGGCATTTCAGCCAGTTTTGGTACAACTTATAATATTACAAAGAAATTAGTTGTGAAAGCCAATATCGCCCGTGGATTCCGTGCACCCAATATAGCTGAAATATCAGCTAACGGAGTTCATCCCGGTACATTGATTTACCAGATTGGAAATACAAGTTTTAAACCTGAATTCAGTCTTCAGGAAGATTTAGGTGTTTCATATGTTTCAGATCATATCAGCGGTAATTTGGACATTTTTAATAACACTATTACAAACTATATTTTTAATCAGAAGTTGTTAAACCATCTGGGGCAGGACTCAGTTATAATCAGAGGTAACCAGACATTTAAATTTCAACAGGCTAAGGCACAATTATATGGATGGGAAGCCAATCTTGACATACATCCCTATGACTGGCTTCACTTTGAAAATTCAATATCTGTAACTTACGCCTTAAACAAGGGTGGAAATGGTATTCATGTGACAGATAGTTCCAGATACCTTCCTTTTATTCCGCCGTTACATACAAATACAGAACTAAGGGCAAATATTAAGAGTAAGTCAAGACATTTTAGTTCACTTTATTTAAAGATTGGAGTGGAATATTATGCGAAACAAGACCGGATATATTCTGCAGATAATACAGAAACTCCTACACCCGGTTATGTTCTTTACAATGCAGGCATAGGTACAGATATAAATAACAGCAAGGGGAAAGTCCTGCTCAGCATTAATATTTTGGGAAATAATCTTACCGATGTAGCATATCAATCCCATCTGAGCAGATTAAAATATTTTGAAGAGTATCCCAATAATCCATCGGGACGAAGCGGCATTTATAATATGGGCAGAAATATTAGCTTTAAAATAACTGTACCTATTGATGTCAAATAATTAATTGCTGCCTTAATTGAATTGACGCATCTCTTTTTACTGATTTATAACATAAGTTTGAAAATCAGAATATGATTTATTAGATTTGTGTTACGAATCATATAAATCATAACACGATGTCATTAGCACGTTTTGGAGTTAGTTTAGATGAGGACATTCTAAAAGCCCTGGATGAATTTGTTATTGAAAATAAATTACCGAATCGCTCCCAGGCAATCCGGCATTTAGTCGAAAGAAATCTAGTGGAGAAGAAATGGCAATGTAATCAGGTTGTTGCCGGAGCAGTTGTGTTGCTTTACGATCATCATAAAGGAGATGTTACAATCAAATCGAACGATATTCAGCACGAGAATTTTGATGTAATTCTTTCCTCCCAGCATTTTCACTTAAGCCATGATTATTGCCTTGAGATTATTGCAGTAAAAGGAATCGCAAACAAACTAACCCAATTGTCAGATAAATTGATAGGTATTAAAGGTATAATTCACGGAAAGCTGGTAATGAGCCGGGCAGAATAAATCTAAATCACAGGAGCAATTATGCATATTCCCGATGGTTATTTAAGCCCTCAAACATATATTCCTTTATATGGAGTATTTGCGGCAGCAGTCACTGTAGCAGTAAAAAAAGTTAAAAAAGAAGTTTCTGCACGTGATATCCCATATCTTGGAATGGCAGCGGCTTTTTCTTTCATCATCATGATGTTTAATTTACCAATACCAGGTGGTACAACTGGTCATGCGGTAGGATCCGCTGTCATTGCAATCCTGTTTGGTCCATGGGCTGCAGTTGTTGCTGTATCAGTAGCGCTGATTATTCAGGCACTTATTTTTGGTGATGGCGGAATAACTGCGATTGGAGCGAACTGCTTTAATATGGCTGTATTTATGCCATTTACAGCATATTATGTCTTCAGACTTTTCAACTTTAACCCAACAAGAAAAGCACGAGTGTTTTTTGCAGCATTTATTTCAGGATATCTGAGTCTGGTAATGGCTGCAATCCTTACAGGAATTGAATTTGGCATACAACCACTAATAGCATCTTCCACCGATGGAAAAGCATTATATTGTCCTTACGATCTAAAGATTGCTGTTCCCGCTATGGCCCTTGAACATATGTTACTCTTTGGAATTGTTGAGGGACTTATTACTGCAATAATCGTAAGGTATTTTTTGAGAAACGAACCAGGAATAATTTATGCCTTCAGGAAGGGAGGTAAAAATGAAAATGAATAAACTCCAGAAGAAAATTCTTGTCATATTGCTTTTATTATGTCTCCTCACTCCTATAGGAATTCTTCTTCCTGCTTTTTTTAATACAGGTGATGCCTGGGGTGAATGGTCAGCTCAAACTATAAAAGAACTGGTTGGGTATGTACCCAAAGGTCTGGCTAAATATTCTGATATATGGAAAGCGCCCTTACCTGATTACTCTGTCAAAAGAGAAGATTCATCAATTGTTCACCGATCGGGATTCTACCTGGTTTCAGGTATCATCGGAGCAACGATAACCTATATTGCCATGCTATTAATCACTGGATTAATTATCAGAAATGGAGAATAAGATCCCTCTATATTTAATCGAAATTGGCGATAACCAGGTTAATCCGTCAAAAATAAGAAGGGCAAATCTTTCCTTTCTGGACAAGACAATTATAAATTCTTCAAAGGCTTTGAAATCGATTTATCTGCAGGCAGAGAACGCAGCGAGAGATAATTTCATCCAGGAGATCAATCCAAAAGTTAAATTTATTTCACTGATTTATATGGCAATAGTAATTAGTGTTGTAAGTAATCTGGTTACGCAAGAATTTATTACAGCATTTATTTTTTCATTATATGTAATTGCCAGATTAAAGATATTCGGGGTATTTAAGAAAATATTTTTCCTTGCTTTTATTTTCGGCTTCCTGGTCGTATTGCCGGCATCTCTCAATGTAATTACCCCAGGGAAGATCATATTTAATATTATCAGTTTTAATAAACCTTCACATTTCCTGATCTATAACATTCCTCAAAACATAGGTTTTACAATAAATGGATTGCAAGTAGTATCTATTGTTTTTCTCAGAGTATTTAATTCTGTATCATTTGCTCTGCTGGTAGTTTACACAACACCTTTTCCGTCTTTTATTAAATCTTTCAAAATGATTGGAGTGCCGGATACATTCCTGATGATTATATCACTAGCGTACAAGTATATTTTCATTCTTTCCCGGACAATTGAAGAAACCTATTTTGCGTTTAAATCGAGGCTTTCAGGTAATATTAAAAGCAGCAATATCAGGAAACTGATCGGCGGCCGGATATTTTTTATTTTTAAAAGATCTATGATAATTTATCAGGATACTTATCATGCAATGGTTTCAAGAGGTTATAGGGGGAAAGTGGTACTTCATTCGCAAAATCATTTTACTTTTAAAGATGTCGTTGCACTCCTGATTATTTTTATATCAGGCATAGTTTTTATTTTATTTTAAGAGTGATGGAAGATATTATCTCATTGAAGAATATTGATTATTCATATTACGGTAAAATCCCCGCACTTAAAAATATTAACCTTTCGATAAAGAAAGGTGAGATGTTTTCTATTATTGGTCTGAATGGATGTGGGAAATCGACCCTTCTGCATATTATAAACGCACTTGTTTTTCCCGATTCCGGCGACCTTCTTTTTGATGGGAATCCTGTAACTGAAAAGTCACTTAGGGATACAAGTTTTGGAATACAGTTCAGGCAACGTATGGGCTATATTTTCCAGAATCCGGAAATACAATTATTTTGTCCCACAGTTTTTGATGAACTTATGTTTGGACCATTGCAACTCAACTTATCACTTGAAACTGCAAATGAAAGAGCAGAACAGACCTTGTCATACCTTGGAATCGGGTACCTGAGAGATCGGCCTGTTTATATGCTCTCAGGCGGTGAAAAGAAAAGAGTTGCGATAGCATCTGTTCTTACAATGAATCCTGATATTCTTCTTGTTGATGAACCCCTTTCAAGTCTCGATCCCAAAACACAAACTTTCTTCATCGAGCTTCTGCTTGAACTTAACCATGCAGGGAAGACTATCATTTTTACTACACATCATCTTGATCTGATCGATCACCTGCAACCGAGAGTTGCAGTTCTTTCAGCCGAACATACCATTCATAAGACCGGCACTGCTTCGGAAATACTTGGCAACGAAGAACTTCTTATAAGTGTAAATCTGATCCACGAACATATCCATAAACATGGAAATGAAGAACACAGGCATTTTCACTCACATTACAGATTTCATAAACATTAAAGTCTTTCCAGACATGAAATTAATAATACAGGCGATGCGAAAAATAAATATTCTGATTTCAATCCTGCTTTTTAGTCAAACCATTTGGGCTCAACCATTACCGGTTAAACTAAAACACACCATAATCATTGATACAGATTGTGCTATAGACGATATGCGTGCAATAAGTTTGTTGCTCAGTCGCCCTGAGATAACTATAAAAGCAATATTATTGTCCGATGGTTCTTTGTCTCCCGGTGAAGGCGCTATAAAAATACACTCCTTATTAAAAGAATTTAACTTTGATAATATTCCTGTCGCATGCGGAGATCTCCTTAAAGGAGTAAATCCCCCGTGGCGTGAGTTTAATCAGCAGATAATTTGGGGTAAAGAGTCAGACAAACTGGTAACAGTATTAAATGCAGTTGATTGCCTGAGAGAAAATTTAAAAAATGCGGATGAAAAAGTAATACTGGTTTGTCTTGGTCCGCTTACAAATATTGCGCAGCTTATAAATAACGATCCAGCCCTTGCATCCAAAATTGAACGAATAATCTGGTATAATGAATCAGTAAAGCCCTTACAGGGATTTAATTATGAATGTGATAAGGTGAGTGCAGACTTAGTTTTTAAATCCAAAATAAGAATTGACGCCATCGCCAACCTGAATAAGGATAACTCATTCTTTGATTCATCCATGTACGCAGTCTGCGAGAAATCAAATAACCGACTTGCCACTGTCTTAAAAACTGTTTTCAGTCAGCCATTGGTCAGTGAAAAACTGCAGCAAAATCATTTTAAGTTATGTGACGACCTCGTGGTCTTATACCTTACAAATCCCGAATTATTCGATATTAATATAATTACTGATGAAGTAAATGTCAGGTACAATAAAGATTATGACGTCCCGGGAGTCAGGCAAGCGATGACCGACATGATAAAAGGTACCTATTTTTCTGAAAGAAACATAGTATTTAACAGATTTCCTGTTCAGTATGAAATGTTTAACTACGATATACGTCCGATTATAGATTCAGCAATTGCACGTTATGGATATGACGAATGGAAAGCTAACGTGATGACAGATGAGTTTCATGGGCACCTTGGAGTATTTTCGATAGTTGGTGCTAAAATGGGTATTAAAGCACGTGAATTATTTGGTGTAGGTGCTGACATGATTGAAGTGACCACATATGCAGGAACTAAACCACCATACAGTTGTCTGAATGACGGTATACAGGTAAGCACTGGTGCAACCTTAGGAATGGGTACAATTCATCTGGCTAACCATAGAAGAACTCAACCAATGGCTATTTTTACATTCAAAGGACGTTCCATCAGAATCACTCTCAAAAAAGAATACCTTGAACAGGTAGATGCTGACATAAAAGAAGGGATTATGAAATTTGGATTAATGGACGATGGCTATTGGAAGCTTATCCGCCACAATGCTTTAAAGTACTGGGTCGAATGGGATAGAAATAAAATTTTTGA
>PLMC01000033.1 GCA_003141495.1 Bacteroidales bacterium | reverse complement strand
TCCATGGGTGTTTCAGCCAGTGTACTGGACAGAGCTTCGTTAGAAGTTGCAAAGAAAGAAATTCATGAGAAATTCGGCCCGATAGACATTCTGGTAAACGGTGCCGGAGGAAATTCACCGGCAGCTACCACAAAGCTTGAAAAAATGAAGGGCACAGCGGACGAAAACACTGAAGAGACATTTTTTGGCCTTCAAATTGAGGGATTTGATAAAGTATTTGATCTTAACTTTAAGGGTACACTCATTCCAACAATGGTTTTCGCGACTGATATGGTAAAGAAAAAATCAGGGGTCATAATTAACATATCTTCGATGAACTCCTTCAGACCTCTGACCAAAATTGCTGCATATTCTGCAGCAAAAGCTGCTGTTAATAATTTTACACAATGGCTGGCAGTTCACTTTTCAAAAACAGGTGTAAGGGTGAACGCAATAGCTCCGGGATTTCTTCTGACAAATCAGAATAGATTCCTCTTAATTGATGAAAAGACAGGAGACCTGACGTCAAGAGGTAAAAAAATAATTAATGGCACACCTATGGAACGATATTGCCTGCCTGAAGAATTAACAGGAACATTAATCTATCTTGTATCTGAGATGTCTCAGTTTGTTACAGGAGTGGTCATACCTGTTGATGGCGGGTTCAGTGCGTATAGTGGAGTGTAAACACTGTTGCTGGTTGCTGGTTGCTGGTTTCTGGTTTCTGGTTAACAAAGTAAAGAGTAACGAGCAACGAGCAACGAGCAACAAAGAACAATAATTAAGTCATAACAAGAGACAATACTTAATCAAAATGACAATTGCAAAAAACGTAGTAGTCGCCCAATCAGGCGGACCGTCGCCTGTAATCAATAATTCATTAAGAGGGATTATTGAGACCTGCGGGATGTTCCCTGACAAATTCGGGAAGGTATATGGAGGTTGGCATGGCATTGAGGGAGTTTTGAACGAGGAGTTGCTTGATCTTTCAATTCAGAGCAAGGAAGAGGTTGCTCTTTTAAGAAACACGCCTGCTGCCGGAAGCATAGGTACTTGTCGATATAAGCTTTTAGATACGCTGCAAAAAGATTTTCAGAGGATAATGGATGTGTTTAAGGCGCATAATATCGGGTATTTTTTCTATATTGGTGGTAATGATTCACAACATACTGCATTCAAAGTCAGTGAAATGGCAAAGACCAGGAATCTTGACCTGATTTCAGTCGGAGTGCCAAAAACAATTGATAATGATCTGGGTGATAACGATTTCAAACTTATTGATCATACACCAGGCTATGGAAGTGTGGCAAGATACTGGTCGCATATTATTCAGAATGCCAATGAAGAGAATATGGGCTCCGCTCCTGCTGATCCGGTACTGGTAATACAGGCTATGGGGCGAAAAATAGGGTATATCCCTGCTGCTGCAAGACTTGCTGATCCGGAAAGAGAGATGCCGTTGCAGATCTATCTGACTGAATCAAAGGTATCCATAGATAACCTGGTTGATAATGTGAATGACCAGCTTAAGAAGGCTGGAAGATGCATAGTTGTAGTTAGCGAGGGGTTTGATGTTGGAAGTATCGGAGAAGTGAAAGATGCTTTCGGCCATATCTCCTTTGGATCGAGTCAGAATTCAGTTTATCAGATGGTTGTTAATTATCTTAACGACAAAGGATTAAAAGCCCGGGGTTCGGTAAGGGGCCAGGTTATGGGTACTGATCAGCGTGATACTGCAGTTTACACCTCAATCGTCGACCTCGATGAAGCTTTTAAGGTAGCCCAGAAAGCTGTTGAGATAGCTTTACATGAAGGAAATGGATGGATGGCTACCATTTTGAGAGAACCTGGTTTTATATATAATGTCAGATACGATAAAGTTCCCCTTGAAAAAGTTGCACTTTCCGAGAGAACATTCCCGGAAAAGTGGATTGCCAAAAATCGTTATGATGTTACCGATGATTTTCTGACCTATGCCAGACCTCTGATTGGTGAGGATTGGCCTTCTGTTCCAATTATAAACGGAAGACAGAGATTTGCAAGGTTTGAGATGAAGTTTGCTGATAAGAAATTGCCAGATTATCAACTTGAAGCCTATGGAAAAAGTAACTGCTCTTCTTCTAAACTTTGAAAATTGAACTATTAACTTTTTACTTTTGTCTTTTTACTTTTAAATATTATGAATTCACAAGAAGTGTTATTAGCCTTGAAACCTGAGAATGAGTTTTTTATAGGAATAGATTCAGATGGTTGTGCTTTTGATACGATGGAGATAAAACAGAAAGAATGCTTCTGTCCTAATTTTATTAAATATTTCGGAATGCAACCTGTTTCGAAGTATGCAAGGGAGACATGGGAATTTGTAAATCTCTATTCAACGTACAGAGGATGCAACCGGTTTCTGGCAGTAAATGAAACACTGAGACTTCTGGCAATCCGTCCTGAAATAAAAGCCAGGAATTTCACAGTTCCTTCAGCCGCCCCGCTTATTGAATGGACAAAGAAAGAAACAAAGCTTGGGAATCCGACTTTAAAAAAGTATGCTTCCGAAGTAAATGATCCTTTCATTAATAAGACACTCGAATGGTCTCTGAAGGTAAATGAGGATATCGAAAAATTGGTTTTCGGAATAACTCCCTTTCCTTTCGTTAAAGAGTGCCTTGAGAAAATGAAAAAAGTTGCGGATGTAATGGTTGTTTCGCAAACTCCATATGAAGCCTTAAAGCGTGAGTGGGAAGAAAACAAAATTGATTCTTTTATCATTATGATAGCCGGGCAGGAACATGGAACTAAAGCGGAACATCTTAAATATGCGGCAAAGGGGAAGTACCCCGATGAAAAGATCCTGATGATCGGAGATGCCAATGGAGATTTAAAGGCTGCAAAATCTAACGGAGCCCTCTTCTTTCCGGTTAATCCCGGAAGAGAAGAAGAATCCTGGGAGAAGCTGTATAAAGAAGGGCTTGACAGGTTTTTTGCCGGAAAATTTAAAGGCGTTTATGAAGAGAAACTGATTAAGGAGTTTGAGAGTTACTTACCGGAACATCCGCATTGGGAATGAGGAATGTATTATGTATTATTTATGATAGGCGATGTTAAAGAGACTGGAAGAATGGGTGAAATGGGTGAAATGGAGAAATGGAGAAATGGAGAAATAGAGAATTGGAGAAATGGAGAATTAACCCTGTGAATCTATGTGAAAAATCTATGTTACTCTATAGGAAAACAAATAAATAATGATATATTTTAAATCTGGTTCGGAAACAACTGTGCTTAACTCAAAAGATCTTGAATCAGGAATTATTTCAGCCCTGGAAAAACTCGGAGTCAGAAAGAAGGTACTTGTTGTTCCTCCCGACTGTACCCGCTTTCATTCAAGAGCCGGGGAACTTACATCTTATATCTATCGATATTATAAGGATAGCCTGAAGGACATCCTTCCGGCCCTTGGTACTCATTATCCAATGACTGACAGTCAGATTAATGAAATGTTTAAAAAAGTTCCAAAGTCACTTTTTCGTATTCATAACTGGAGAAAAGATGTCGTAACTGTTGGTATAGTATCTGGAGAATTTGTATCCGATATCACTGCAGGCGCTTTGAACTATACATGGCCGGCCCAGCTTAACAGACTGGTTTTCAATGGCGGACATGACCTTATTTTATCAGTCGGACAGGTTGTCCCTCATGAAGTTATGGGCATGGCCAATTATAACAAGAACCTTTTTATCGGAACAGGTGGACATGAAAGTATTAATAAAAGTCATTTTATCGGAGCTGTGTATGGAATGGAACGCATTATGGGGAAAGCCGATAATCCTGTAAGGTCTCTCCTGAACTATGCCTCTGCAAATTTCACCAACCATCTGCCAATTATTTACGTTCAGACCGTCATTGGACGTAATGACGATGGAAAACTTGTTGTCAGAGGGCTTTTTATAGGCGATGACGAAGAAGTATTCAGGCTTGCAGCAGATCTTTCACTTAAGGTAAACTTCAATGTAATTGAAAAACCACTGAAAAAAGTTGTTGTCTATCTTGATCCTGCTGAGTATAAAAGCACCTGGCTTGGGAATAAGAGCATTTACAGGACACGGATGGCAATGGCTGATAATGGTGAGCTAATTGTTCTGGCTCCAGGATTAAAAGAGTTTGGAGAGGATAAAGAGATAGACCGTCTGATCAGGAAATATGGTTATTGCGGAACACCGGCCACATTGAAATTTCTGAAGGAAAATGAAGAGCTTAATAATAATCTTAGCGCAGCTGCCCATCTGATCCATGGAAGTTCAGAAGGAAGATTCTCAATAACATATTGCCCCGGACACCTTACAATAAAAGAGATAGAGTCTGTAAACATTAAATATCACGATCTCAATGAAATGTTGAAGAAATTCGACCCTTCAAAACTCAAAGAAGGTTTTAATAAAATGGATGACGGAGAGGAAGTCTATTTTATATCTAATCCTGCTCTTGGGTTATGGACATCAAAGCATCGTTTGTCATGAAATTTGTTGTTAAATTCATAAGATGATAAACTGGGGTATAAATGGTTGTGGTAACGTCACTGAAGTAAAAAGTGGTCCGCATTTAGCAAGGTCAGTGATTCAAATTTGGCTGCCATTATGCTGTTGTGCCTTCTGCAAAGAGAGGAAGAATTAGAAACAAATAAAAACACTATAATATTAATTATTCAGTTATGAGCAAATTATCAGATATCGGGTTAATTGGACTGGCAGTAATGGGCGAGAATCTTGTCCTTAATATGGAGAGTAAGGGATTCACAGTTTCTGTATTTAACAGATCGACACAGAAAGTTGATGATTTTCTTTCCGGAAGGGCAAAAGGAAAGAATATTAAAGGGACTCATTCAATAGAAGAGCTTGTTGGATCGCTTGATCGTCCGAGAAAAGTTATGTTAATGATTAAAGCCGGAAATGCTGTGGATGATATGATCAACACGCTAATTCCGATTCTTAGCCCGGGAGATATAATAATAGATGGCGGTAATACTCATTTTCCTGATACAAACAGGAGAACAGCCTTCGTTGAAAGTAAAGGACTTCTTTATATAGGTGCTGGGGTTTCAGGTGGCGAAGAAGGAGCATTATTAGGGCCTTCAATCATGCCTGGCGGATCGAAAGCTGCCTGGCAATTTGTAAAGCCAATCTTTCAGGCAATTGCTGCCAAAGTCGACGGTGGTATACCATGCTGCGACTGGGTAGGAGAAAACGGAGCCGGTCATTTTGTAAAAATGGTTCATAACGGTATCGAATATGGCGATATGCAATTGATTACAGAGGCGTATCAGATAATGAGAGATCTGCTTCATCTGAGCGCAGATGAGATGCATCTGGTCTTTAAAGAATGGAATGAAGGCGAACTCGACAGTTACCTTATTGAAATAACACGTGATATTCTGGCATATAAAGACACTGACGGAAAACCTCTGGTGGATAAAATTCTTGATACTGCAGGACAGAAAGGAACCGGTAAATGGACAGCTATTACTGCACTCGATATGGGTATTCCTCTTACACTTATTGGTGAAGCTGTTTTTTCAAGGTGTCTTTCCGCAATTAAGAACGAAAGGGTGGAAGCCTCAAAAATACTGAGTGGTCCCACTCCAAATAACACAGGTGACAAAGTTAAATTTATCAATGATATTAAAGAAGCCCTCTATGGATCAAAAATTGTTTCTTACGCCCAGGGTTATGAGCTAATGAAGGCTGCAGCAGAAGAATATAAATGGAAACTTAACTATGGAGGGATTGCCCTGATGTGGCGTGGTGGATGTATAATAAGATCCGCTTTCCTCGGAAAAATTAAAGAGGCTTATGACAATAATCCTTCCATTACGAACCTACTTCTCGATCCCTTCTTCAAAGATAAAATAGAGAAGGCACAAAGTGGATGGAGAAATATAATTTCGGCCGCAGCAATGAATGGCATTGCAGTTCCAGCTATGTCATCCGCTCTTGGATATTTTGATGGCTACCGTTGCGAAAAACTGCCTGCCAATCTATTACAGGCTCAACGTGACTATTTTGGCGCACATACTTATGAAAGAACCGATAAACCAAGAGGGGAATTCTTTCACACTAACTGGACAGGACGCGGAGGAACAACAGCTTCTTCAACATATAACGTTTGATACTTTGCAAAACAATAACCAACCTTACTAATCATGCCAGAAATAAAGAAAATTGGTAACTACAGGTGGACCATCTGTGCACTGCTATTCTTTGCGTCGACCATTAATTATCTCGACAGACAGGTGATCGGTATTCTTAAACCATTGCTTGAAAGTAATCTTAACATTGGTGAGGTCGCTTACGCAAATATTGTGACAATTTTTCAGTTGTGTTACGGAATTTCAATGTTACTGGCCGGACGACTAATTGATAAATTCGGGACCAAGATCGGTTATGGGATATCAGTTCTTGTCTGGAGTATTGCAGCTATAGGTCACGCTCTTGCTAAAGGCGTTATTGGATTTGGATTCTGGAGAGCATTGCTAGGTGTAGGCGAATCAGGTAACTTTCCTGCGGCTAATAAAGCAATTGCTGAATGGTTCCCCAAAAAGGAAAGAGCTTTGGCATTTAGCATTTTCAATTCGGGTACAAATGTGGGAGCGATCGCCGCTCCTCTTGCAGTACCGGCAATAATAGTTACATGGGGCTGGCAGGCAGCATTTATCATCACAGGTTCAATTGGATTCATCTGGATAATCCTCTGGTTCTTATTCTATGAGATTCCAGAAAAACATAGAAAACTTTCCGCTAATGAAATGGAATTTATCAAAAGTGATTTAGATGAAAAAAATGAAACGGAGAAACCAGTTCCATGGGGTCAGCTTCTCAAATACCGTCAGACATGGCTTTTCTTTATCGGAAAAGCGCTGACAGATCCCATATGGTGGTTTTACCTGTTTTGGATTCCCGGTTGGCTTTCAACAGTTAGAGGCGCCGGACTTGATATTAAGTCATTTGGAATTCCTCTGGTTATCATATACACATCAACTACCATAGGAAGTGTCTGTGGAGGAACGATTTCATCATATATGATTAAGAAAGGTATATCATCATTTAATGCGAGAAAGTACACTATGCTTTTATTTGCACTTCTCGTTATACCTGTTTTTTTTGCACAATCACCCGGTGTAAGCACATGGGGTGCAATAGCTTTGATAAGTCTTGCTGCATCTTCACACCAAGCGTGGTCAGCTAATATTTTTACTACGGTATCCGATGCATTTCCGAAAAAGGTCATCAGTTCTGTTACTAGCATTGGAGGAATGGCCGGAGCTATTGGCGGTGCTTTTATTTCTGTTTTTGCAGGACACATTCTTAACTTCTTTAAAAAGGCCGGCCATGTTGAAACGGGTTATACTATTATGTTTGGAATTGCGGCCTGTGCATATATTCTTGCGTGGATAATTATGTATGTATTTGCACCAAAAGTTAAAAAGGTAGTAATTGATTAACATTAATCGGAAGTCGTTAGTCTGAAGTAATACTTTTTACTTAGGTCTTCTGACTTCGTGCAGATTAGTTAGATAACTGTTATGCCTCCAAGAATTACTAGAATAAAGGACATTGCTAAATTGGCCGGTGTTTCCATAGGCACCGTGGACCGAGTTATACATAACAGAGGTGAAGTTGCTGAAAAAACAAGGCTGAAGGTTCAGCAAATACTGAAAGAGACCAATTACTCTCCCAATGTAATGGCACAGGTATTGAAATCAAAAAAAAGATTCCATCTCGTTTCACTTCTTCCTGCACCTTCAGAAGACAATTCTTTCTGGGAAAAGCATCCACTCGGCATGGTCAGAGCTTTAGAGGAACTAGATCCCTTCCCGGTCTCGCTTAGTCAGGTAACATTTGATATGCAGAACGAAGATGATTTTCAGAAAAAAACTATCGTAGTTTTAGATCTTAAGCCCGACGGAGTATTGCTTGCACCTATTTTCAAATCTGAATCTATCTCATTTTGTTCACGACTTCAGGAAGCGAACGTACCATTCGTTTTCATTGATGAATACATTGAAAATACAAATTTTCTGGCTTATATAGGAGAAAATATCTTCCGGAGCGGAAGAGTTGCCGGACAGCTTATTGATATGATCACTCCGGAAAAAAGTGACCTGCTGATTGTGACTATTGCAAGAAATATCCAGAATGTTCATCACCTGACCAATCGTACTGAAGGATTTCTGAGTTACTTCCGAAAATCAGGCAAAAATAAAGGCAAGAAGATTATCATAAACATTCCTGAACCATCTTCTGATGATGTTAAAAATTCTATCGATAAAGCGCTTCTGGATAACCCCGGAATAGGTTCAGTTTTTATTACAGGGTCAAGATCATATCTCATTGCTTTATATCTGGAAAAGAGAGGATTAAAATCAATTAATCTTATCGGATATGATCTTCTGGACTTAAATGTTAAGTTTTTAAAATCGGGCATTACTCGGTTCCTGATCGGTCAGCGACCTGAGGAACAGACATATAAGGGGATAAAGAAACTATTCGAATACTTATCGCTTCATAAGATGCCTGACAAAATTGAATACCTTCCTGTTGATATTGTAACATCTGAAAATGTTGACTTTTTTTTATGATATATGAAAAAACTCGGTAAGTATTCAATTGGTCTTGGTGACAGATTTGGTCATCAGGGAAGTGCCCAGCTAAAAGCAATTATTGCTGCATCCGAAAAAGGTGTCGATATAACACCGGTCTGGAATAAATCTAATCGTGAACATATTACAATAGGCACCCAACCGGTCGACGTCAGGGTTGAAGCAGATTTGGCAACAGGAAATGCAGGATTTCAGAAATCATATTTCGTTGATGCCGATCATATTAATATTGATACTGTTGATCGTTATATTGAATGCTCGGATTTTTTTACGATTGATGTTGCATCATATATCGGGGAAAAAGCCAAAGAGGCAAATATCAATGAATTCTTGTCAGACATTGAGAAATACACTGGTGAGCTTAAAATACCGGGTAATAAAACGTCATTTAAAACTTCAAAATCCCAGATAAAACAATTTGCGGAAAGGTACCTTTTTGCTGCAAAAAAAGCCAGGGATATTTACCTTAAAATTGAGAAAGGCAAAGGTAAAGGGAATTTCATTACTGAAATATCAATGGATGAAGTGTCTCACCCACAGTCTCCTGTTGAACTTTTTTTTATTCTAAAAATGCTGGCTGCAGAGGAAATACCTGTTCAAACAATAGCTCCCAGGTTTTCAGGAAGATTTAACAAAGGGGTAGATTATGTTGGTGATCCTTTGTTGTTCGCTAAGGAATTTGAATCTGACCTTAATGTTATTGACTATGCGGTAAAAGAATTTGGTTTACCTGAAAATCTGAAAATGAGTATTCATTCCGGATCAGATAAATTTGCAATTTATCCATATATTGGTTCAATAATTAAACAATCCGATAAGGGAATTCATCTGAAAACTGCAGGTACCACATGGCTTGAGGAGGTCATTGGTCTTGCCGAGTCAGGTGGTGAGGCTCTCGAGTTTGTAAAAGAAATCTATATTAAGTCCTCGGAGAAAATCGATGAGTTATGTGCACCATACACAGATGTAATTGACATTAAAATATCTTCTCTGCCTTCAAAACAGGAAGTTTCTCAATGGAATAGTGCCAGGTTTTCAGGTTCTTTGAAACATATACCGGGAAATTCTTATTATAATCCAAACATGAGGCAACTGGTACATGTTGCATATAAACTTGCAGCTATTCAGATGAAAGATTATTTCAGGTTATTGGAAACGAATGAGCAAATAGTCTCGAAATGTGTTTATGAGAACATTTTTAACAGACATCTCTGCAGATTATTCGAGATAAAATAGAGCTTATTACTCCATGGTTTTCGAACCTGTTACCCGTTTTGGTTCAATCTGATGCAAATCAAATATCATAATTTCGTTCATTCCTTCTCTTAACCAGGTTGACGGGCAATAAAGTCTTTTTTGTGGTCCTATATTCCAGTAACGTCCTAAATTATGTCCATTAACCCAAACTATTCCTTTGATGAAATTTGAAACATCGATATAAGTGTCAGAAAATAAATTCCCTTCTCCTTTTGACAGAACAAAATTGCCTTTGAAAAACACCCCGGGCTTCTTAAGTGATCTACCGGAAGATCTGAGATCCCAGATATATTTTTTATCCATCGGAAGATTATATGCCTGCCAGTTCAACAATTTCGTTCCATTAAGGGTCACACTATCGGTAATGCCTTTTCTGTCAATAATATTCTTGCCGAAATTTATATGCCCCATCGCTTCGACTAATATCTCAAGGACCGGCACTTCCGTATTGCTTGAGGGTATATCAATTGAGTTTACACCTTCTCTTCTGTCGAGTTTCCCGATATAATTGCCATTCAGAAAAACGGTTGCATAGTCGTGAATATCAGTCACAATAAGCTTTCCGTTTTTAATTCCGTTAAGCTCAGTCTTATATAATACAAAACCATGATATTGACCATATGCTTCAAAAGTTTTAGGCTGAACTGAGCTCACAGGTTGAGGCAGATTGTCCCAAACAGAAGTAAATGGCTGCATGGTCAAAGGTGTTATTACAATGGCAGGGACCGAGTCGGGAATTGGAGGAAGAATTTTTCCTTTCGGCAAATACGAACCTATAAGTCTTCTGAGCGACATATATTTTGCAGTAGGTTGACCCTGTTCGTTGATTGGAGCATCATAATCGTAACTGGTCACATCAGGTTCGTAACCTTTGTCACCGGAGTTAGCTCCGGCAGTATATTCGAAATTGGTTCCTCCATGAATAACATAAAAATTAAACGACTTCTTGTTATCCATCAGGAATTTCACCTCTGAAAGAAGATCGGTAGTGTCGCGTCTGGCCCATTTTTCTCCCCAGTGAGTCAACCATCCCGGATAAGTCTCGCTGCTGAAAACCGGGACCCCGGGATTAATTTTGGCTGCAAGATCAAAATCCGCTAACGATCTTAGAGAATTCAGACCGACAGCACTTCCAGGAAGAGTCCCTGCTTCCAACATTTCTTTTGTAGGCCCATCGCAGGTGAAGGTAGGAATATCTATTCCCATCGATGCCCAGATCTCTTTCAGTTTCAATAGATAATTCCTGTCATTGCCGAAAAATCCATATTCATTTTCAATCTGTAAAATCAATATTGGTCCGCCTTTTGTAATCTGAAAAGGTTTTATTACTTCAGACAGCTTTCCTATATATCGTTCTACCGCTGTCATATAGCGGGGATCCAAACTCCTAAGCTTAATATCCGGAATTTTAAGAAGATACGGAGGAATTCCACCAAGATCCCATTCAGCGCAGACATAAGGACCTGGCCTTAAGATAAGCCACATCCCTTCTTCCTGTACAATTTTAATAAATTCAGCCAAATTATGATTTCCAGAAGTGAAATCATAAACACCCTCCTCAGATTCATGATAATTCCAGAAAACATACGCTGATATTGTATTGCAGCCCATGGCTTTTGCCATCATAATCCTGTGGTGCCAGTATTCCGCAGGTATCCTTGCCGGATGCATTTCACCACTTATTATCTGAAAAGGCTGTCCGTCAAGAAGAAATTCAGTAGTTCCTAATTTGAATGTATGTTTTGGTTTCTGAGCCTCAGTTGTGACAGAAAAGAAAATCAACATCGCCACAAAGGACAAATAAATAATTCGCCTAATCATATTTATTTTTGTATTTAACGTCATTATATATATTCTTCAAATTACTTATGCCTTTCTACTTTTATCTTTTGTCTTTTTAAAAGCCCACTCCTTAACTCTCCCGTGAGAGGGATTTAACTACTCCATTATCTCCAATTCTCCTCATCACCCCTTCTTCCACTCATGCTCTTCAGATAGCCTGAAAGCTATGAAGTTTCCTGTAAAATCCATCTTGTTTCACAATCAATTCCGTATGTGTGCCCGTCTCAACAATCCTTCCTTCATCTATAACGACGATTAAATCTGCATGTTGTATCGTCGAGAGTCGATGGGCAATTATCACTGAAGTTCTGTTCTGCATCAGTTTTAGTATTGCATCCTGAACAAGTCTTTCCGATTCAGTATCGAGAGCCGAAGTTGCTTCATCAAGAATAAGTATAGGGGGATTAGCCATAATAGCTCTTGCAATACTTATTCTTTGCCTTTGTCCGCCGCTGAGTTTATTTCCTGATTCTCCGACAGTGCTTTCATAACCCAGTTCAGTCTCCATAATAAACTCATGAGCATTGGCAATCCTTGCGGCTACTTCTACATCTTCCATCTCAGTAGTTTTTACACCGAAAGCAATATTCTCTTTGAACGAAGTATTAAACAGGATAGGTTGTTGGCTTACAATTCCCATAAGGTATCTCAGGTCCTTAATTTTCAAATTGCGTATATCAACACCGTCAATCAGGATACTTCCCTTATCACAGTCCATAAACCTGGGAAGCATATCTGCCAGAGTAGATTTTCCGGCTCCCGATTTGCCGACGATCGCAACAGTCTGCCCCTTTTTAATTTTCAGGTTAATATCCTTGAGTACAGGCTCGTTGTTATATGCATACCATACTCCATTAAACTCAACAGAATCATTGAATCCGCTAATTGCGAATGCGTTTTCTTTCTCAGTTATGGTTTCTTTAGCATCGAGTATCTGGTCTATTCTGTCAATTGAAGCCATCCCTTTCTGAATAGCAAAATATGCAGTGGTAATGTTCTTTGCAGGCTGGATTATCTGGGAAAAGACGACCAGATAAACTATAAGGTTTGCCGGTGTCATATTGCCCGATCCATGGATAACAAGATTGCCTCCAATATAAAGGATAATCATAATAACTATTGTTGAAAGAAATTCGCTCAAAGGCGAAGCAAGGTATGCTTTTCGGATTACCCTCCTGAAAACTTTTGCATATCTCTCATTTGACTCTGAAAATTGAGCCTTCATTTTTTCTTCAGCATTGAATCCTTTAACTATCCTGAGACCTGTAAGTGTCTCTTCCACAATGGTAAGAAGCCGTCCAAGGTTTTGTTGTCCTACGAGTGAGGATGATCTTAATGTACGGCTTGCACGTCCTATCAGCCAACCGCTTACCGGAAGGAGTACAAGGGCCAAAAGGCTTAACTCGTAACTGGATATAAAAAGATAGATAACAAATACCAGTATCAGGATTGGATCCCTAAACATCATTGTAAGTGAAGACATTACAGAAATCTCAACTTCCTGGACATCATTTGATATTCTAGTCATAACATCACCTTTCCTTGCATCTGTAAAAAATGATAAAGGAAGTCTGAGTATCTTATGATAAAGTTTCTTCCGAAGGTCACGGACTGTACTTGATCTGATAAGTGCCATGCAATTGTTGGCCAGAAAAATGAAAGCGTTCTTAAAAAGGCTGGCAACTATTACGATAAGCACTACTAATGTCAATGCACCCGATTGTCCGTACTTTTCAATAAAAATTGACAAATAATATTTGCTAAATGCTCCTATGTATGAAGAAGTTAGCTGAAATGGACCCGGGTTTGCAACTACAGCTGCACCACTGAACAGTACCGTTAAAAAGGGCTTTATCAGCGTAAAAGTAAGAAGTGCAAACAAAGCGCTTAAAATGTTGTAAATGATATTTTTTACTGCTGACCACTTATAAGGTGCAAAATATTTAAGCAGCAATCTGACGTTATTCATTTATAAAATATTTGATCAAAAACCTGTATAATTGAATGGAGTAATAGCCTTTAGTTCTGTCTTTACCGTATCACCCAGGTCCAGGTTTTCAATAAAATTAGATATTGACTCAAAAGTAATCTTCTGATTAGTGCGAGTAAGATCGAGAAGTGCTTCATATGGATTTGGATAGCCCTCTCTTCGCAGTATTGTCTGGATAGCTTCTGCTACAACAGCCCAGTTATTTTCCAGATCACTGTTTATTTTTTCAGTATTTACAATAAGCTTATTAAGTCCTTTTAGTAAAGAATTAAAAGCAATTAATGAATGACCAATCGGAACTCCAATATTCCTTAGGACTGTGGAATCCGACAGGTCGCGCTGGAGTCTCGAGATTGGCAACTTCATGGAAAAATGTTCAAAAATTGCATTTGCATATCCAAGATTGCCTTCCCCGTTCTCAAAATCGATAGGATTTACCTTATGAGGCATAGCTGAGGATCCGATCTCTCCCTTTTTAATTTTTTGCCTGAAATAATCCATTGAAATATACAGCCAGAAATCCCGGGCCAGATCGAGTAATATAACATTTATCCTGCGCATATTGTCAAATAATGCTGCCAGATTATCATAATGCTCGATTTGTGTTGTTGGTTGAGAACGTTCGAGTCCCAGATTTTCATTCACAAAATTATTTGCAAAGAAAAGCCAGTCTATGTTGGGATAAGCAACTTTATGGGCATTCAAATTCCCCGTTGCACCTCCGAACTTGGCCGAATATGGAATTTGTCCGAAGTATTTTGTTTGTCCGTCAATCCTTGAAATAAAAACCTCAATCTCCTTACCCAGCCTCGTAGGAGTTGCCGGTTGGCCATGTGTTCTTGCAAGCATCGGAATATCCTTCCAGTCATCGGCAAATGTAGCCAGAGTTTCTCTCAACTCGTAAAGAACAGGAAAATAAACATTTATCAGGGCATCTTTAATGGATAAGGGTATTGCAGTATTGTTTATATCCTGAGAGGTCAGACCAAAATGAATAAATTCACTCCACTTTCCCCAACCAGACTGGAAAAATCTTTCTTTCAGATAATATTCGATCGCTTTTATATCATGATTCGTGATTTTCTCTCTTTCTTTAATTTTTTCAGCATCAGTCAAATCAAAGTCTTCATATATCGATCTTAAAACTTTGAAGTTATCCTTTTTAAAATCAAGTAGTTGAGGAAGGGGGATATCGCAAAGGGCAATAAAATATTCTATTTCCACCATNNCCGAATTCGGAAAAATACAGGTCGAGTTCATCAATTTTTTGTCTGTATCTTCCGTCAAGGGGAGTTATGGCAGTAAGAAAATTTAATTCCATTATTTATCAGATTGGAGTTTCACTTGTTATTAGTATATGTACAAAAGTACTATTTTAGATGTTGTAAAAAAAAAAGGATGGATAAAATCAGAATATCAGCAGTCAAATATGCAAACACCTATCCATTTATTTATGGCTTAATTGAAAGCGGATTTGAAAAGAAGGTGATCCTCGAGACTGATCATCCTGCTGATTGCGCAGCAAAACTAATAAGCGGAAGAGTTGATGTGGGTCTTATTCCTGTAGCCGCTCTTCCTTTTGTCAAGAACTATCATATTATTAGTGATTTTTGTATTGGAGCCAACGGGAACGTCCGAACTGTTATGCTGCTTAGCAACTGCCCATTTGAAAAAATAAAGAATATATACCTCGATTATCGCTCCAGGTCATCAGTTAACCTTACAAAGGTACTTGCAAAAAACAGCTGGAAAAGAGAGTTCAGATGGATAAATACATCAAAAGCATTTGATTTCCTTAACATAGGTCNNATGTTCATTAATGAGTTCAATGAGGTTCTACGTCTTGGCGTAAACAATATTGACGGCGTGGTAGATAAATTTGGACAAACAGGAGCAATTACCGGTGAAACTCTCAGGACTTACCTTATGAAGAATATCGACTTCAATTTTAATGATGAGAAGAAAAAAGGCCTCAAATTGTTTCTGGAGTTGTTAAATAAACTTTGACTAAATAATTGCCCTTTGATTTTACCCCCGAACCCCCCAAAATGGGTGGCTTAAAATGATCTGACTCGATTATGAATCCCCCAAGTGGGGGGCTGGGGGGTATGAAATAAGGGGAAAAATGATTTATTATGGATAACATTGACCTACATAACGATCTCATTATAAGAGATTACAAGGAAGAAGACTATGATGAATTAATTAATTTCTGGTATTTGACCGACATGGGAAATCCGGAAAGAGGCGATTCCAGCGATACTATTAGCAGAACGCTGCAATTAGGAGGAAAACTTCTTATTTTGGAATCAAAGTCCTCGAGACAGATATGCGGGAGCTCATGGATGACATACGATGGCAGAAGGATCCTGCTTCATCACTTTGGAATATTACCTGAATGTCAGGGAAAAGGGCTTTCAAAAATTCTGTTACAAGAATCGCTTCAATTTATTAAAAGTAAAAATGCGCAGGTTAAATTAGAGGTTCATTCCACTAATCTTAAGGCCATTAATCTTTACAAAAAATTCGGATTTAAACACCTGGGGGAATATAATGTCTACATAATAAGAGATGTTTCAAATTTGTGATAATGTTATTCAAGTTGTCTATTTAATGTTTAACTTTGGGCTTTGATGCAATTAAAAAAACTATTATTGATAAACTAAGCAAAAACACCATGGCTAAAACAATCACTTTTAACGAGCTCCGGAAGATAAAAGACCAGTTGCCCTCCGGTAGTATGAGACAGATTGCAGAGAAACTGGATTTGAATGAAGAAACAGTTAGAAACTACTTCGGAGGGAGAAATTTTGATAAGGGCCAAAGTGTTGGAATTCACTTTGAACAGGGGCCAGGGGGGGGTATAGTTACTTTTGATGATACAACTATACTTGATCTTGCTCAGAAAATGATCATCTACTAATTCATTATCTGACAGCCTGTTCAAAAGCAAAAGGCTTGGTCTTTTGCTTTTTTTTTACCTATTATGAATCTTACCGGAACTATAGAATCTGCGGAAAAACAGTTCAAACAGATCCTTGAAGATTTCTTCATTTCCGTCTATAATGAGAAGCCTCTCTCTTCACATGGAATTGATCATCACAGGAGGGTATGGAACTATGCAAAGGATCTGATCAGACTGATTCCTTTGATGAATAAAAATCAAATCATAAGGCTCCCGTCAGAAGCTATTATTGCGTGTTATCTTCACGATATAGGTATGGCAATTGATCATGGACCAATACATGGGAAACATAGCAGAGATTTATGTAAAACATTTTTTGTTGAGAACAAAATTCCTGAGAACAACTGGATTGACGTACTTGAAGCCATTGAAAATCACGATAACAAAGATTATATCAGTAATTCTACAAGGAATGACCTGCTTTCAGTTCTTTCAGTTGCTGATGATCTCGACGCCTTTGGAATAACTGGAATATTCAGGTATTCTGAAATCTATCTGGCCAGGGAGATTGGATTCGAAAAGATCGGTTATATGATCAGGGAGAATGCAAGAAAAAGGTATGATAATTTTATTAAAGCATTCGGATCTTTTGATGAATTGATAGCGAAACATTGGGAGAGGTACTATCTTCTTGATATGTTCTTTACTAAATACAATGATCAACTCCCTCTTTATCACTTCGGGACAAATCAACCCACAGGTTTTTGCGGAGTTGTTGAAATTATCAGCAATATTATGAAAACCAATCTCCGGATTGAAGATTTCTATACTGAACCCAAGAGACATACAAGTGAATCATTGATCCTGTGGTATCTGACTGAACTGAAAAAAGAATTATCAGTGTTTTAAAATCCATGAACTAAATAGATTGCAGAGAGTTTTGCCCCTCTTTCCCCCTTGTATGAACCACACAGATAGTAT
>PLMC01000121.1 GCA_003141495.1 Bacteroidales bacterium | reverse complement strand
GGAAAGCCTGAACGACATCGAACCTGTGTTCTCCTTTACATGGATTTCCTTTGTTGCCCCAGGGATTGCAACAACTGTATCACTATGATAATTGATGAGCCAATTGAGTGCCACCTGTGATGGTGTCACATTGTACTTAAAGGCAAGTTCCTTTACCAGCATTATCACCTTCCGGCTTTTCTCGAGTCCTTCCGGTTTGAACTGCGAGCTGTACCTTCTTAGTCCGATGTTTTTGAGCAGTTCCGGATTATCATGAAACTTACCAGTCACCAGGCCCTGTGCAAGCGGTGAGTATGCAATGATGGAAATACCTAGTTTCTTTGCAAGGTCCATTACGCCATTCGATTCTATCTTGCGGTCGAGGAGATTGTACTTGACCTGGTTTGATGCAAGCGGTATTCCCGCTTTATTGAGTGTCTCCCAAGAGTGCTTCATCTCCTTCGCCGAAAAATTGCTTACCCCAATGCATTTGATAAGCTTTTTATCAAACATTTCAGCCATAACCGTCATTTCACTCTTTTCGCTAGAGAAGCTCCACGGCTGGTGAACCTGGTACAGGTCTATAGAATATGGCGCCAATGCCCTGATCCGATCGTCAATGGTCTTGCGGATATTTGAAGCGAAACGAAACATAGGCCACCATTTTGTGGCTATAATAACCTCACCCGGTTTTTTCCCAGCTGCCTGCAGGCCTTTTGAAAGAGCTTTTTCTGAAGCCCCGTTACCATATATTTCTGCTGTATCAAACCAGTTAATTCCTCCTTCAAGGGAAAGGGAAATGACCTTGTTAATGAGGTCATCTTCAAGTGCGGGCCAATATTTCCCTGCCATGTTTTTTTGTTTGCTGAATTGCCAACAACCAAGCCCTATTGGGGTCACCATGATACCGGTGCGTCCCAAATGACTTAAACTATTCATATTCTCCATTTAATTAATTTTTGATGAATCTAAAGTAGCTAAATAAAGAATTATACTGTCGTCAGGAACTGTATTTTTATTACAGATCTAGTTTTTATAGTTGAAAAGCCAGTGGCCTTAACCATAATAGGCCATAATAAACTGATCACCAAGTGAAGGAGTTAAATGTTTAATGTTGAAATATGTAAGCAAAGTGTTTTCTCATCGGCCAAATGTGGTCAATTTGCCCGGTTTTTGCTCATATGGAGAATAAAATCCCTGAGAGCCATTGAATGGAAAGGGGCTGAGGATATCATTCCATTTTGACCTCTGCAAAGTAACACCTATTGAAAAATTTCCGAAATTATAAGTGGATCCAATGGAATAACTGCTTTTTGGGAGAGAATAAAATGGAGAAGTTCCTGTAAGTTGTTTTATCCCGGTACCATACACAGTAAACTGAGAATTAATATGATAGCTAGCTGATCCGTATACAGATAATTCGTTAAATGCCCCATTTATTGCACCTTCAGAATTAAAATTCCATAATGCAGAATAAAAGCGTCCGGCAATAATTCCGCCATCAACTGACAACTTTGGAGACAAAGGAATTGATAAAAAAGGAGATAATGTAAAACCAGTGACAGTTCCCAAACGAGGAACAATTATAAAGGTACTTCCCACCGAATAATACAGCTTGGGCTTTAAATTTACTTTTTGAGAATTATACTCAGCAAGGCTATCGCGGTAATTGATTTGTTGTGAAAAAGCCTGAATAGAAAATAGTGAAACCAGGACAATAGTTAAGCTTATGTTACATTTACATCCAGACATGGTTAATGATAATCCCTGTTAAACAGTCAGGTAAAATTAACGAGAAAAATAATAGGATAGTATCTGTAATGAAGAAAGTTTATTCAATATGTCAGCTTCTCTATATCTTGATCTATTTTCAATTTGACCAATTATCTTGCCAGGTTTCTTGCCAGGTTTTGGGGATAACAGGTATTAAATAATGGAAATGTAATGATATTGTCTTTATTGCAGAAGCCAGGCTTATTGACCATTTTCAGCAACAGGATTTTGAGAAAATGCACAGACTGAAAGTATAGCGGCACTCAGGAAAAATAGAAGTTTTTTAATCATGGCAGTTTCATGTAATAAGGTTTTTACTGAGACTATTTAATATTGGATTTCAAATACTATCGGTTTAATTCAATCTTTCCTGACAAAGGTTTCAATAAGCTCATCCAGGAAACGGTTTGTTTCTTCCTTAACTATCATTCTGGAAGGTTCAGATTCAAACCATTTAAGGGTTTGTTTTATCCCTTCTGAAAACGGAATAGTGGCAACATAATCCGGTACAAACCGTTTAATCTTTGAATTGTCGAAAATAGCACAGTGAGCTTTATCTCCCAATAAATTTCCACGCTCCGAAGGATAATTATGCCTGTCTGCATAGTCGCAAATATAATCAGAAGAAATATGAACTATTTTTGCCTCACAACCGGCTGCATGAGCCAGCGTCTGATAAATCTGATTCCATGAAAGGACTTCATCTGATGTAATTTGAAAAGATTCACCTATTGCGTGCTGGTTACCAAGAAGGCCTGAAAATCCTTTTGCAAAATCATCGGAATGAGTGATTGTCCATAAAGAAGTTCCATCTCCCTGAACCACAATTGGCAAACCTTTCCTTATCCTGTCGACTACTGTATATTCTTCCCCCCCACCTAATGTAACTGGTATTATCGTTTTGTAAGTATGTGATGGACGTACAATGGTAGCCGGGAAATTCCGTTCACGGTACAGGGCCGTCAGCAGATCTTCACACGCTATTTTATTTCTTGAATAATCCCAGTAGGGATTTTTCAGCGGCGTTGATTCTGTAATAATGTAGCTGACAGGAGGCTTTTGATAAGCCGATGCTGAACTGATAAAAATATACTGTCCGGTATTTCCTTCGAACAGATCAACATCGCGTAATATATCTTCAGTTGTAAATGCAATCCAGTTTACCACGGCATCCCATTTATGATCAGCAAGCAGCTTCTTTGTATGCTCTTTGTTATTGATGTCGGCTACTAGAGTTTTCACTCCTTCAACTGAAGGTCTGTTGCCCCTGTTAAGGTGATATAAATCCACTCCTTTTTCAAGGGCTAATTTGCTTACAGGGCTACTGATGTTACCTGTTCCGCCAATGAATAGTACTTTCATGTGAGTTGCATTTTAATCATTATGAACTATATAGATATATTCTTTTAAAATTCCATTGATGATGTCCCTAATATGAACGAACCAATAGGAGCATAGGAGTTTATTTCTTTTGGCTGTGAAATGTAAGCCTTGTAATTATCCTGAATACCGATGCTACTGCAATCGTAAATATCAATTAATCCTTTCTCACTGATTTTTGCTTTTTTAATAATACCGGCATAAGCTGAATTTATTACCGGTGAATATACGTCAACGGGAAGAAACCCTTTTTTAATTGATTTTTTAAGCAAATAGATATACATTCCGGTTCCTGAGGTTTCGTTCCAGTTCCCTGGTTCATAGGGTTTATCAACCACCTGGCACCACATTCCCGTTTTAATATCCTGTACTATAATGTACCCCATTTCCAGGGCAGAATTTAATCAAAGTTAAGTTTGTTTTTCATTTATTATGATGATGTTAAAAATTTCTTTTTGGGTTCTTTTTTCTTTTTGTTGATAGAACATTCTTCATTTAAAAATACTCTTGATGTGACGCAATTGCATTTGGAAGATTTGGTATTGAAAAATACTTTGGATCCTCAGTCAATGGGAAAATAGATGATATCAGAATATATAACCATGTTTTGAACGAAAATGAAATTCCTTCACTTTTTAATGAAAAGTGAAGGAATGGGTCATCCCTTCTGGAAAAGGATTTTTTCCAGACACACAAAAAAATCTTTCTAGGTTTCTTGCTAGGTTTTGGGGATAACAGGTATTAAATAATGGAAATGTAATGATTTTGTCTTTATAAAATAAGTTTAATAATCAATGTGTTAAGGTAAGATTATTATATTCTCGTATTCTTCTGAATCAGAAAGCCACCCCTGCAGTCACGCTCCTCCCTAAAATTGCCCACAGGGCAATTTCTTAACGGTCGTCCGGGTTCGAAACCTGACGGGACAACAAGATAATAAATCACTTATAATTATTTTTGTAAGTGTTTATTTGTTGTTGCCAGGTTCTTGCTAGGTTTTTTAAGCGATTTTATAACAACCTTCTTAACATTAAACAAAGGTCGGTTTGACTAACACCATTCTTTTAATATTGGAAAAGTCAGTGACCTTGCCAACAATGGCCGCAATAAATTGACCATCAAAAGCCTGAGTTAAATAATTGTTGTTTAATTATATATTATAAGAATAATCTGGCCTGCTTAAATGTAGTCAAGATTCCCGGCTTCTGCAGCAGAGCCAACAATTTTGAAAAACGCTTTTATTGTTCTTTTCATCAGATGACATTTTGAGAAGCTGCAATTACATTTAACGCTTTTGGTATAATTTCAACTCTTACCGGGGCCATTCCTAATACTTCGCCATCAACCTGAATCTGCATATTATGATGCGAATAAATTTCTGCTTCTTTTAATTGAAAATATTCTTTTCTTAAAAATTTGTTTAATTTCCCACTTGTAAATGAAAAGATTAACATAATTATATCCCATGGATTTTTTCTATTTATTATCACCAGATCCAGCAGGCCGTCTCTTATGTTTGCTTTATCAGCTATTTCATATTCCCCGCCATAATATTTAATATTTGCCATGATTATAAAATATCCTGTCGATTCTACCTTATGTTTGACATAAATCTTATGCCATTTATATCTGAAAAGAAGTTTTATCAGCCTAAACGGATATGCAAATTTTCCCCATCTTTTCTTAAATTCCGGAGTTGTGTCTTTTATAACCTGAGCAAAAGGACCCACATCTAACATCATTGAAAAATATCTAGATTCCTTACTTGTTTTTGCATAACCTAAATCCATTTTTATCTTTTTGCCCTTTGTAATTAATTCTGCTGCCTTTTTTGGATCATTAGGTACACCTAGTTCACATGCTAAAACATTCGTACTGCCAAAAGGAATTATTACCAGTGTGGCTTTTGATTCAGCCATCCCATTAATTACTTCATTTATTGTTCCATCTCCACCTGCCGCAATAATTAAATCGTATTTATCCTTTGCAGCTTCTGCTAGTTTTGTCGCATGTTTTGGATATTTTGTGAATTCTATCTCTAATTTTATCTTCGCTTCATCACACTTGTTTTTTACTTCTTCGATAATGTCATCTTCAGTTATTTTAGGCTTGAATAGTCCCGATAATCTTCTTTCTAATTTTTTTAAAGTCCACCTTAGTATAGGGGGCATCTCCCTTTTCATCTTGCCGGAAGAAGGATTTATTATTAGAATGGCTTTCATCTGTTAATAAAATGCTTTCATGGTTAAAGAAATATATTGCAGTAATTCATATCAGTGTTCAAGACGTCAAGCTTTTGCACTATGGCATGCACTGTATTTCTTTAAATTATAAAAAAATTATTATTATGTATTTTGGCTGGAATTCCGTTTTTTCAGTTGTTGCTATTTCTCTTTTGCCTTTGAGTATGCTATAGCAACAGCTTGTTTCTGGGCCAGTTTCATCGACTTTGGGTGGCTTGTTCCGATTGTTCCATCCTCCTTGTAACTGTGAAGTAACTCCTCTATGTTTGAGTTGATCACTTTCTTTGACTTTCCCTTTTTTAGTGGCATCTTCTTACAGTTTTAATGATTTATATTCAGCACCCCCATGTTTAAACCATCAATAATAACCTACTAAAATTAACCTGCACCCTTATAAATTCCAACTATATAAAGATAATTCCTTTTGTGCAGGGTATTTTTACACAATTCCTTATCAGATTTATATAATTCACACATATTATGATTTATGGTGACCATTATTCCGATGCTGCCGGAAGAAGAAGGTTTTGAATAGGCTATTTTATAAAATCTTAAGCACAAAGGGCGCAACGTTTTGGAGTATTTATGAATAATATAATTTATTTCCTGTATTATCTAACACTTGTTATTTTATAAGTGTTACAAGACCGGATTTTGAAGTGGTCGAATAAGGACGGATTTTACATGATGAAATGGTCGGTGGTACTTAATATAATTCTTTTCTTAATCCATCTTTTTAGTTCTCTTTCTTTAAACAATTCTGTCAAAATTAAAGGGTTAAAAACAAGATTTAATATAAATGACTATGACTAAGAATGAGGCATTTGATGTGCTCTATGTAATTGATTTACAGTTTTAACATATTGTTCCTGGAAATGTGAATTATGTAAACTTTTTCTAAAGTTATGTAATATTTTTTAGTATAAAGATGCCAACCTTTATAAACAATTAATAGATAGTTTTCTTTAATAGTTTCCTCTTTTTGTATTATACCTGGATCTCTTTAAGGTTATCCAGTATAATTTTAATAAAACTCTGAATGGAAATATTTTGACATTTTTCATATCCTTCAAATTTATATCACTTTATGAGTAAAAACATTTAAAATTAATTTATATGAAAACAAAAAGAATATTTATTGGATTATTATTATTGCTGGTTCTGTTTTTTATTACTTCCTGTGCTCCTGTTGGTATGACCAAGGAGGAATATGGTTTTCTTTACGGTATTGTTCACGGGTTCATTTCCCCTTTCGTATTGATTGCAAAATTATTAGGAGCACATATTGGATTGTATGCTGAACATAATACAGGTTCGTTATATTGGTTGGGATTTATTTTGGGTGTTGTTCTTCTTCTTGGCGGTAGTGGTAGTGGTTATGCAACAAGAAGAAGATGGTATGACTAAAGCATAAATCGTAAAAGACCTTGTCCAAAGTTGTCCGGAATAAATTGACTACCCATTGCAGGAGTCATATGTTTGTTGTTTTGTTTTGAATGTCCGGTGAAATTAGACCGGTTTTTGTTTTGGTCAAGATGTTCTGTTTTTGCATAAGAAAAAATCTTTAATTTTAATGAATCATTAAAGGATAAGGCCATTTAATAAACAACCAATTAAAAACCTATATTCCATGACACCTATCAGCAGAAGGAAATTCATTTATACCACGGCACTCATTTCAGGGATTCCCGGGGTTCTTTCTTCTTTTGACACCGGGACCTATGTAAAATCAGGAGGCATATTAAATGATATTCAAGTTGGCGTGATCGCTTCTGCTGACAACCCGGAAAAAGATCTGAATATTGTCAGGGATCTTGGCTTCCCTGTATGTCAGCTTAATATCAGAATTTATTCTCCCGAGCTGGCGAAAAAGCTTACTGCAACGCTTGAAAAATACAAGATTAAAGCTACGTCACTAATTTGTGGAGGCCCTGGTGTAGACAAGTATACCTTTACCGAGGGTCCGTCAACAATTGGTCTTGTGCCTCGTGAAAACAGAGCAGCACGTATGGAACGCCTTAAAAATGGTATGAATTTTTGCAAAGCAGCAGGCATTCTTGCAATTCAAACTCATTTTGGTTTTATTCCGGAAAATCCGAAAGATGTTCTTTATGGTGAGTTTGTTGAAACGATGAAACTACTCGGGGAATATGCATTAAAAAACGGCGTTGACATCTATTTTGAAACCGGACAGGAAACGCCTGTTACGCTGCTAAGGGCAATCTTAGATATAGGAACTGGAAACCTATTTGTGAATTATGATACAGCCAATCTGATAATGTATGGGAAATCAAATCCTGTAGACGGGCTAAAGGTTCTGGGAAAGTATGTCAGGTCACTACATGCGAAAGATGGTAAATACCCCACAAATCCATATGAGCTTGGCAAAGAGGTTCCTATCCCCATGGGAGATGTTGATTTTCCAGCGGTAATTTCATCTCTTAAAAAATTGAACTTCAAAGGTGGTATAATTATTGAATATGAACTTGCTGAAAGCACAAGCGAATATCTATTAAAAACAAAAGAGTATCTTGAAAAACTGATCGCATCTTGACAAGGTTTAAAGTATAATTCTAAACCGAAAACACAACAAGTAACTTAATTAATTGGAAAAACCGATGACCCAAGTCACTTTTAGCCTGATGATATTGACCACCCACCCCCGGAGTTAAAAAATTGTTGTTTTGAATTGAATGTACGGTGAAATCATACCGATCAAATGGGGTCAGACTGTACGGTTTTTACAATTTTATAGGATGTCACAATTATATATATTTGCCGACTAAATCTCTCTTAGTGAAAGGTGCGGATATAAATCTTTCCATTACTTTCCATGATGAAAGCCATGATATCTTCGCTCCGTTTTTTTTGTTTTTTATCATCTCGCTTACCAGGAAGGGAGTTACTGTATCGGGATCATTTGCAAGAATATTATATATCCTGATAAGCTGCTTGTTTTTAGTTGGATCTTTCCTTAATGGCGCAAGAGTCATATCGGTCATGACCATACCAGGACTGATAGTGCCTACAATCACAGGACCGTTATTAACCTCTTTTGCAAATGCATCAGTAAAATATCTGACTGCCCGTTTTGATGTTCCATAAGGTGCCATACCTGAAATTACTCTCCCATCACTTCCGAGACCTTCCATATTGTATATTGCACCATATCCCTGAAGTAACATCCTGTTATAAGCAATATAAGTTGAGAGCATTAATCCCTTAATATTTATATCAATTATTTTCATGAATTCATCAGGCGAAATCTGAAAAAATGGAGCCTGTTCATTAGTAACTCCTGCATTATTTACCCAAATGTCGACCCTTCCAAAACTTTTCAAGGTACTTTTCCATAGATTAATCAGATCCTTTTCATTTGTTACATCACATTTCAATGCGATATAGTTTTCTTTATCAAATTGTTCTGAAAGCGATAATAATGATTTTTCTATTGATTCCTTGGTTGTTCCTGAGTATGCGACATCCCATCCACATCGTAGGAAATCCCTTACAAGTCCGGCACCAATGCCCCTTGTACCTCCAGTAATAATTGCTGTTTTCATGCCCGAATAAAAATATTATATTTTAAAGTAAAGATATCAGACAATACAAATGCAAAGGATTTATATCTCGAACGAATTTGTTTTCTAAAAAACACAAGTATTGATTGGTTTAATACAATAATATTCAATTTATGCTTTATCCTTAATGTAGCTACCTTTGGCCGGAACAAACTGACCACCAAAAGCCGGAGTTACATTTTTGTTGTTTAATAATGTATGTTAAGGGGAATTAGACCAAATTTTGTTGAGTTCATGTAAGGATGGATCTTTTACCCGTTTGGAAAAGCCAGCGTCATTGACCACCTTTCGTCGGTGTTAAATTTTTGATGTTGGAATATGTAAGCACAGATTTTTCTCATCGGCCAAATGTGGTCAATGTTCTGGTCTTTGCTCATATGGAGAATAAAATCCCTGAGAGCTATTGAATGGCAAGGGGCTGAAGATATCATTCCATTTTGACATCTGCAAAGTAACACCTATTGAAGAATTTCCGAAATTAAAAGTGGATCCAACGGTATAACTGCTTTTGGGGAGAAAATAAAATGGAGAAGTGCCTGTAAGTTGTTTTATCCCGGTACCATATACAGCCAACTGAGAATTAATATGATAGCTAACTGATCCGTATACAGATAATTCGTTAAATGCCCCATTTATCGCACCTTCAGGATTAAAATTCCATAATGCAGAATAAAAGCGTCCGGCAATAATTCCGCCATCAATCGATAACTTTGGAGACAACGGAATGGATAAAAAAGGGGAGAGTGTAAAACCAGTGACAGTTCCCAAACGAGGAACAATTATAAAGGTACTTCCCACCGAATAATACAGCTTGGGCTTTAAATTTACTTTTTGAGAATTATGCTCAGTAAGGCTATCGCGGAAATTGATTTGTTGCGAAAAAGCCTGAATAGAAAATAGTGAAACCAGGACAATAGTTAAGCTTATGTTACATTTACATCCAGACATGGTTAATGATAATCCCTGTTAAACAGTCAGGTAAAATTAACGAGAAAAATAATAGGATAGTATCTGTAATGAAGAAAGTTTATTCAAAATGTCAGCTTCCCTATATCTCGATCTATTTGCAAAATGACCAATTATCTTGCCAGGTTTCTTGCCAGGTCTTTGTTGATTTTAAGATAATTGGTTCAGAATGGTACAGAGGTCGGGGTTTGCTAACACCTTCCTTAATTAATCCAAACAAGAAACTCATTCTTATTTCTTATTTGATGAAGCAGGTTGTTTTCCAAAATGCCATCCGGTATATATCTGAAACAGGTTTTGTTTGACATTTACACTTGCAAAGGACGGGACCTGACCGCTTGCCGCATCCTTATATAAATTTGCCAAACTAATATTCATTCTGGTCCCGACCAATAATCCTTTAAATGGGTGAATCTCTACTCCTCCCCCAAGCCCATAATCAAAACGATTGTAATATTGCATAGCATCGGATACAGGAGATGTACTTCCTGAAGCAGTTTTACTATCAGCTTTCGCATTTATGAGGTAAGCCATTTGTGCACCAATATGGATTTGAAAAAATCTGGTTATATTAATACACAAATATGTTGGCAGCATGATATATAACAGGTCGGCAGTTCCATCCACAGAATTGGTCAAATAATTATACCCTTGTTTTGAAAGAATCAATTCAGTTTTTGAACTGATAATACTTTTGGATTTCGGAGCCAGGAATATACCAATATTATAGCCGGTTCTATTGCTGTGGCTTATTGAAGAAGTATTTGTAACATTTGAAAAATTAAGACCTGCTTTAACTCCAATCTGGCCAAAGGACAATAAGGGATAGACCACCAAAATGCAAAGGACTATTTTTTTCATATCCTGTTTGATTAGTTGTCCAGTAAAACATTATAGACTTCATTAAGTTCATTATACCGACTGATAAAGATTTATTTGGCACCGGGTAATCGGTGATAGATTTGCTCTCTATATGTGCAAGTAATTATTCAAACAGAATAATACTGGAAAAGCCTGAAGCGCTGAACACATTTGCCCCGAATAAATTGACCACCCAAACCCGAAGATAAATCCTTGTTCTTTAGTTAGGTATGTTAAGTGGAATTTGAGTGAATTTGAAAAGGTCAAAGACGAACGAATTTTACATCGGACCGCTAATACAAAACTAAAAAAATAGGATGGTCTTACAAATAAGTCTGTCCTAATTTCTTTAGTCTACTGTAGTAGAAATTTCTCAATATTATTACACTTTACTTAAAATCTTAACATCGGGCATGCCTATTACTCCTCCTTTTTCCATTGCTTCTTTTAATGCAGGATTTGCCATAAAACCTTTTATTGCTTCCACGCTTGGAGCTTCGCCAATAATTGTTATCTTATTTGCATTATCAACAGAATGATATACACCCGTACTTTTGAAACCTGCTTTTGAACGATTTACTTCATCAGCATCAAAAACTTTTCTCCAGTCTGAATAGTTTTTGCATTCATGAGAAATAATTACTGTTACCATTTTTTTTGAATTAATATTTTCCTATTCGTATGGCTTTTCGGTTTCGCCCCGTTTTTTTAAGAGGGTACTGGACTCCTCGTTGTTTTTAAGAATTAATAGAATTTTTATATAGTAATGAGGTATACCAAAATATGCTCGCCGGTATTCTTAGCTGTCTGTTGTATCGTTTTGGTTTTAATTTACCAATAACATTTCGTAATTATAAGTTTTAAGAAAACAAAGCACTAGACCATTTGTTCGATTATTTCAAATATTAAAATTTATGAATGATTAACGATCGTATGAGTTACAATATGTCTTTCTCTTGTTAACTAGGGTTAGCTTTTATTTGCTGGATTAACCATTCTCTCCAGTTTTTTATTTTTCATATTTCTGTATAATCCGATTATTATCGTAATACAAATGGTCAACATTGCTATTGTGAGGAAAACAAGCAGAAAGTCAATAATATCGTCTGCCAACGGAGCTCCCTCCTTTCCTTTTGTTGCTATAGTCAAATGCCTGCCGGCATTAAATATTGCAGCTATCAGATATGCAAGCCAGTTTGAAAATGTTCCGTAAATACTTAGCCAGTACGTGATTATCATCCACCTTCCTGATAATGCTACCTTATTCCAGATAAGTCCTAAAACAATAAGAAAAATTCCGTTCAAAACTCCTTCAACGTGACATGAAATCCCCAATCTTGGATTCGCTAACATTGGGGCAATAAGTCCTATCACCAAAGCAAGAAAAAACAGTAACATTCCAAAAAAAATCAGTCTATCTGACTGTTTTTCAATTAGTTTTTTTTGTTCCATTTTGTATTTTTTTATATTACTATTAACTCTTTTTAATACTTGTCCAGGTAATTAGGAATAAAGCTATCAATTCAGCTATAGTTCTCATTATATGAAAGTTCCACCATTTGTCACGAAGCTCTGATAAGTTACCCGGGAGAGTACCGGAAGTCCATGTCATTATTTCATTATTTATTGGTTGATTGCCAAATCGTGATATAATGATACAGGCAATAAAGAATAGAGAAGCAATGAGTAAAGGGATAAATGTCTGCTTATCGTCTCTCTGAAGAATGGCAGAAATTATATTTATTACGGTGGCACCCAAAGACAAGTATAATCATCAATGTATTGAGTGCCCGGATCATATTTTGCTGTTGCTCTATATAAGTCGAAGGTGACAAATTCAATGGATTGAATCCCATCCATATCCCAAAACTAGTACCTGCGAGTAAAGCAGCAATAATAATGTTTAGAAACCTAATAATTGAAGTTGTCATAGTTTTGGCATTAATTATTATTGCCTATGTTCATTTATAATCTGGTTAAGGATAGCTCAATTTTAGTAGCTATTTTGCTGTCAGGATACAAAGTGCTCCATACCATCGTATTCCCGTTTATTGACAGAGTGATCTTTGGTGGAACGGCATCATTTTTAGGATTATACTTTGGATCCTCTTGTTTTGGATCCAGTTTCAATTCCAACTGATTTCCCGATAAGGACCATGTCCCGGTAAATGTGAGCACCTTAGAATCACCAGCATGTGAAGTTTTCTCTATATAAGTATGATCAGACTTAAATTCAAATACTACGGTGCCAATAGAGGCCATTTGAGTTTCCAAAACCGATTTACCATGTGTTTTGGAACCTTCAGCAGTAAGGAACTGTTTAGTTGATACCTGGTTCCACTTACCAACAATAGTTTGTGCATGGCATTTACTAAAGTCCGAAAATCCGACTATAGTGCATGTAAGAATAAGTATAGCTTTTAATGTAAAAGCTTTAAACGTTTTTGTTCTCATCTAATTATTTAAAATTGATTTATCTCTAAAATGAGTTAATTAAATCATATTGAAAATTCTACTTATGAATATTCAATTAACTACTTGTACTTATCCCTAAACATCTATTTGGAACTGCAATTCAATAGAATTCATTGTATTATAACAAAAAACATTAATAAAAGTTCGCTAGGATTTTTTCTTTTATTTAATCAATTTTAGATTTTGTTTAGTCTGAAGTCCATGTTATTTACACATCATATTCTGCATCTTTTTTATCCGGGAAAATCAATCTCCTATTACTTTACTGACCCGATGGCAGAATTAATTTTTACAGCTCATTTAATAATGCAACCTGAACACCTAATTACCATGAACGTTCACACTAATCAATTGTTAAATACTTAATAATAAATTCGGTAAGAGTATTAACACTTTTTTTTGACTTGCCTTTTACTACGAAAAACTGAGAACTTATATCTTACCCCTCAACTGTTTTTAAAGTAAATAATTATACTGGTTCTTAGCTTTTAATTCTAAAGAATATGAAAACGATTAATGTAAATGAAAAGGCTAATTGGGGTACGATCATTATTGGTGCCGGACAGGCAGGTCTAGCTACAGGGTATCACCTTTTAAAAGCAGGTGAGGATTTCGTAATTATTGACGCTGCTGAAAATATTGGTGATTCATGGCGTAAACGATGGGATTCGCTTCGTTTATTTACCCCGTCACAATATGACGGGTTGCCTGGATTCTCCTTTCCTGCAGCGAGAGATATTATGCCTTCAAAAACTGAGATTGCTGATTATCTTGAAAAATATTCAGAAAAATTTAACTTGCCTGTCCGCCTGGAAGAGAAAGTAATTCATCTCTCCCGTAAACAACCAGGATTTGAAATAACTACAACTAAAGATATCTTGAAATGTGACAAGGTTATTGTTGCTACAGGAACCAATCCACTTCCTCGTATCCCCGAATTCGCAAAAGATTTAGATGAGAATATTCATCAGATTCATTCTTCTCAGTATCTTAATCCAGATTCTTTACCCAAAGGTAGTGTTCTTGTAGTAGGGGCAGGTACTTCAGGAGTGGAAATAGCTATTGAACTTGCAAAAAGCAGACATACTCTTATTTCAGGACATCCGACATTTCATATTCCTGATCCGGTATTTCGTTATGCAGAAAGACTTTATTGGTGGTTTGCCAGCAATATTCTTACAGTCAATACACCTATAGGACGGAAAACTAAAAAAAGTATTGTAAAAGGAGGAGGACCACTAATAAATGTATCAGTTAAAAATCTTATTGCTGCCGGTGTTAAACAGGTTCCTCGCGTGACTGGAGTTGAAAGTGGACAACCTAAATTGGAAGATGGACGGATGGTTAAAGTTTCTTCAATTGTATGGGCGACAGGGTATAAGCCGGATTTTTCATGGATAGGTCTAAAAGTCACTGATGAAAAGAATGGTTGGCCTATGACAAAAAGGGGAGTTTCCATTGAGGTCAAGGGGATGTACTTCATCGGAATGTTATTCCAGTATGGGTTGACTTCCGGTCTTATAGGTGGAGTAGGAAGAGATGCTGCTTTTATTGTGAAACATATTAATCAGCACAACAATTATCAACCAAAGTCTTAATTTGTAGTCAATTTTATTTCAAAATGGAACCTATAGACGCAAGATTAACTCAGATGGAGAGAATATACCTTAATTAATCGAAAAAGACCAACCTAACACCTAATTACCCCAAATTTCTTTCATCACTAAATTAAGGTCTATTAATGCCTTTTGGCAGTCCCCATGATAGGAAGAACCGTGCATAATTGCAAGTGTTTTTGGTTTAAGATCTGCCAGGGTATTAAGCAATTTTGAAGTATTTCTCGTGTATGGTGTGTATCCCATTAAAGGTCCTTTTTCATATTCAAGAATTGCGTTTTTGTATGCACCTAAAATATCTTTATCGGTCAAATTAACCGCATCTCCGTTTTGATGAAATAAATCGGAACACAATAGGGTTCGATTTTTTTCCTCGAACATTATCCCTGCATCCCAGCCGTGAGGCAAATGCGGAGTTCGAATAAAACGATAAGTAAATTGTCCTGTCTTCAAAAGGGTATTATCTTTCATAGCATAAACGGGTCTTGTAGCAAAGTCCGGCATATTGAGGATAGCACCTGCTTCACTGCAAACTCCTTTGGCATTAGGTGCCACTTGCAACCAATCATTAAGTGCCCCACATTCATCTACCTCAAAATGACTAAAGCCAATCCATCTTATTTGTGATGGAGGAAGAATTCTGCTAACTGCTTCCAACAATACAGGGAACATTTGTTTCATTCCCGCATGATAGAGCATAGGTTCATCATCTTTAATCAGAAAATGATTAAACTGCAAGTTAAATTCTGGCACATAGATCGAAAATCTGTAAACGTCTGGCGAAATTTCTGAAGTATTAATCATGGTATTTGATTTTAGAATTGTTATAAATTAATAACTTATTAATTCGTGTTTGTAATCCATTGAAATTAAAACCTTGTCATTAATTCGTTTATTTAATTAACAGAATTCCACTTAACCAAAACAAATTACATGAATAAAAGTTCACTTTGTGATTTTTTCTCTGTTCATCAAAGTTACATCTTGCTTAAGCCAAAGTCATTTTTATTTTGCAAGACAATTTAAAGTGGAAAAGCCAGCAGTCTTGGCAATAGCTGTATTGAATAAATTGGCCAACAAAAATCCGGAGTTATGATCTTGTTGTTTAGTTTCTTATAACTTAATGCCTTTTAGCCTGGACAATAATCTGATCTCACTTTAGAAGTACTTTCTGATTTTAACTTGTTATAAAAATCTTGCTAGATTTCTTGCAAGGTTTTGGGATAACAGGTAATAAATAATGGAAATGTAATGATTTTGTCTTTATAGCTCACCATTGATATTCAATTTGTTAAGATATAACTGTGATATATATTAATGATTCTGGATCTGAAGGCCACCCCTGCAGTCACGCTCCTCCCTAAAATTGCCCACAGGGCAATTTCTTAACGGTCGTCCGGGTTCGAAACCTGACGGGATAACCACGATGCCGGTTCTTTGGCCGGCATTTTTCTTGATATACGCTAGCACGTAGTCTAATCTTTCTTCCTATCAGTATAGCACAAGTTTTTAGGTAATTTGATCAACCCATTCCAGCGGTTCGTGCCAGCCAAGCTTTATATGTATTTTCACCGGCATTTTCTCAGGCAGGTGCAGATCGCAGTTGGCCTTGCCTTTCTGGGGCATAGCCGCCAAAACTCCGGCAGGTGCAGAGATCTCCTCGATTCCATGCCGGGCAATCAATGTGATATCCTGCTTTCTCACCGAGGTGATGGTTACATCCACGGTCCGGGCTTCCATGTCCCAGGCCAGTTTGTCTATCCTCGCGAAGGTACGGGCAAGCATCCCGTTAATCGATCCCTTTACCAGCGAGGGAGGAAGTGCGGGAAGCAGCTCAATCACACCGGGACGTGAGTAGGCAAGCATTTCCATCATGATTGCGGGAATCCCGCCCTGTGCGTCCGGCATGGGGAAGGCGTAGGGGTCGTGAGAACATCTGAGTGTTGTGCCAACGTAGCCCTGTTCAATCAGTTGCCTCAGCTCGGTGTCCACCATGAAGCTGTCTTTAAGCCTCGCCCCAACCAAAGCGCGATGGCAGCGACCATGAGCCGCCAGCCTCTCCGGCACGCGCCTCCTGTCGGCCATCATCGCGGCCCGGGCAAGTTGCGGCGTGCGGTCCGGATCAATTTCGTCGCCTGGCCAGGCCCCGTAAAGATGAGAGACATGCCGCTGGTTGTAATTCTCTTGCAGCGTGGGCCAAGCCCATTCCTTCAAGGTGCCGTCCTTCTCAAGCATATATGGTGGCATCTTCTCCAGCATTGCCTTCCATTTCGGTATGTTGTCGGTTTCGATGCCCAGAATATCCGAAGCCTGGATCAAATTGGTCAGCACTTCCCTGCACACAGTGACATCCATTGTAGCGTTGATCGACATCATGCACGAAGTATTCAAGTTCGCGGGCCAGTTCTCAGGAGAGAAGGATGGAGCGAAGATGTATTTCCCATCCTTATCGATGGCCGTCAGGAAATCCTCGTAAAACAGCGCCAATTCTTTCAGACCTGGCACCACGCGCTTGCGGAGGAATTCCAGGTCGCCGGTTACCAGATAGTGATCCCAGAACGGGCGAACACACCAGCCACCGGCGGAAATCCAGTAGGGATGAGGCCATATCTCCCCGGAATTATTGGCATTGGAGTAATGGTATGCAACGCCGAACCCTTTGTCGGGCATGAGGGAATAATGTGTGCCACGCATCCCGAAGATGTTCTTTGCGTTAATCCGGAAGTCAGGGGCTAAGCTCTCCATCCAATTAAAGTATGCATCCATGCCTTCCCGATGATCGCCCATCACTCCGGGGGCTATTTGCAGATTAATATTGGCATTAACCTCGGCCGACATGCTGCAATATTTACCGCTGGTGAGGATAAACCAATGACGTCCCATTTCAAATATCTTCTCCAGCAACGCGGGCGAGTAGTCCGGCCGCGACCTCTGATCCGCGAGAAGTTCCTCAGAAGACAATCCATACTGAGAGGCGCCTCCGAAATCCACAGTGACGCGGTTGAAGGTCTCTGATTGGACCTTACAATGCCTCTCCAACATTGCCTGATAGTCCGGGGTGAGTCCTTCCACTGCCAGCCGCAGAGCTTCCACTTTGTCCTCACTATAATCGGAGAACCATTCAATGCGTGTTAGCAGCATCACCGACGACGCATTCTCCATGACCAAAGTGCCATCTTCCATACGTGCCGAGCCTCCGTTGCGAACCACACGGATCACCCCGGCATAGCCGCTGTTGTCTGTGGAAGGATCCAAACGGCACTTGTAAATCAATCGTTGCTCATTAAAGTCACGCATAATTTCACTTTCCCCACTACTGGTTGCCTGGTTCTGTCCTTGCTGGAACGCCGAATTGGGGCGCATTCTTCTCACGGAATTCGACAGAGCTATTCGGGCATTCACCGACTGTCCTTTCGGGGCGGTGAGCAATTGGACCACGACGTTGTCGGGCCTGGAGGTGAAAGTCTGGCGAAGCCATTCACCGCGCTCATCGTTCCAATAAATCTTTGCCTCACTTCTCTCGAAATCTACAGTACGGAGATAGTCCTTGACCGACGCGGCTTTCGGAAAATCAAGATGCATCAGGAATGCCGGGATTGTTGGGTGCCCAAATGTATTCATCTTTATGGGGCCCTTCTCCATTTCCTTGAAAGCAAATTCAATCGCTTCCTTGTATTTTCCGTCTATTACCATTTGCCGCACTTGTGGAAATATGTCCGCGGCCTTTGGAGCCTCGAGGGGCCTTTTCCATGGCATAAGCAGACTTTCATGATGGAAGAGAATCTGTTCCGAGAAGGGATCACACGTCATCTCGATATTCATCGCTCCATTGCCGGAAGTGAGACCCTCGCTGACTGTACTGCCGGGAAGAATACTGCAGAAACCGTGTCGTGGTACAATTTTACGCTTGAGCCTTTCCGAAAGAGACATTGGCGATATGTTTACAGCAGGCGACTGATACGATTCCGCGAATACCGGTGGTCCTGGCAAATATTTATCCGCCCGTGCGCGACGAAGATAGTCGGCAGATCGGATCTCCTCCTGTGTCGCCCCTGCCGGGCCTGAAACCCGGCCTGGAAACTTGGCTGGCTTCGGGGGATTTCCTTCGGGTGTTGTGAATACTGTGAACGGCTTTGCAGCACTAAATAGGCCGGCAGCCGCGCCTGTCTTAAGAAAAATTCTGCGCTTCATAATTAACTCTTTATGTTTATTTTGAATTTATAAATTGAATGGACTGTTTTGACCGCAGCTATATTATGACTTTGAGTAAAATCAATTCAAAGTATGTAATAAAATTACACAATAAATCTAAATTAAATCTAGGAGAAAAGAAAGTTGAAATTCAAAAAAATCAAACGAGCCATCAATCCCCATAGTGGGCAATCCATGTCTTTTGAGAAAATCAAAGTTTATTTTGCATAATTGCTGATCTTGCCAGGTTTTGGGGATAACAGGCATTAAATAGCAGGTTGAGGTTGACCGGATTTTCCAACCAGAGTTAAGTATTTGTTTTTTTCTATATATGTTAATTATAACAGGATCAGTTAAGTATAGCTATGTTGTCTGGCTTTCCCATTCCTGATTTGATTTGATATTACAATATATATACATCTTAATGCGTTAATTCCTAATATTTCAGGATATGAAACAATCGATTTCTTTTATCTTAAATATATACTTTACAACAATTATCGTTATACTTTGACTGACCTAAACAAGGACTAAATTTAATAATACCTGAATATGAATAATTTCTAATATTTGCAACTTTCATGAGAAAACAATTTAATTTACAATTGATGAACTTAATCGCTCTATTGAGTGTGTTAATGGTTCTCCCTTCGTGCAAAAAAAGTAAAGAGCTTATTCCCTCCTCTGCGACAACAGTCGTAACTTCCTATGCTGTAAATGTAAGCCAAACATGGGCAACACTAGAGGGTGGAGTAACTGCCAACAATCAAAGTACTATTGTTACTTTTGACTATGATACGACTACTTCTTACAAACAGAGCATAAATGCAACTCCAGATACTATAAATGGAAATACATACACCTATGAAAGCGCTTTTGTAACAGGTTTAAAAGCAAGTACAATATATCACTTCCGTGTAAAAGCAGAAAACTCAGATGGAACGACATATGGAAAGGATACGACTTTTACTACTGCAGGTACAGGGGGTAACAGGATCATCTTTAATCCTGATCTGACATATGGCTCGGTTACAGATAATGATGGTAATACTTATAAAACTATTCAAATCGGAACCCAGTCATGGATGGCTGAAAATCTGAAAACTACAAAATACAATGATGGAACAGCAATTCCATTGGTAAAAGAAGTATTAGCATGGATAGGATTAGCCACGCCCGGCTACTGCTGGTATACTAATGATTCAGTTTCATATGGAGCATTGTACAACTTTTATACTGTAAACACAGGTAAACTATGCCCAATGGGTTGGCATATACCCTCCGACGTCGAATGGACTGCCCTAACAACCTATTTAGGTGGTGAAAGCGATGCTGGAGATAAACAAAAAGAAACCGGATTAACTCATTGGCAGAGTCCAAATACAGGAGCTACTAACGAAAGTGGTTATACAGCCCTTCCGGGTGGTTACCGTAGTAAGGATGGTTCATTCACCGGCATTAGAAAGCAAGGTTACTGGTGGTCTTCTGCCGAGATCTCTTCGGTAAATGCCTACTACCATGTCTTATTCTTTGATTCTGGCAATGCAGATAGGGGTGATAGCGATAAAAAGGATGGCTTTTCTGTTCGCTGCCTGCAAAATGTGGTCAAATAAAGAAAATCCAGGACCTGATGTGACAACAAATGACCGTCCTTCGAGTACTCTCAGGGCTGTTTTTGAGTTTGGATTAGGAGACTGGCGTTAACTACTTCCTGATACAACGAATTGCTTCCCCACGTTGTTTGGGACTGTTGCTCCTGCCTGCACTGTTACTCTGTGCAAGGTAATGGTCAATGGCGGTATGAGCATTGTTTTCAGTTGAACTCCACCATATACCAATACTGCCAATGTTCAAAAAAGTCCCATTCTCTACACGGTAACCTCCGGGGAATCCTATAAAACCGGCTTCATTGGTTCCATTGTTATCCTCACTCCAACCACTAATGCTTTTCATTTTGCCTCCAGCAGCTCCCTGTCCTCCCAAAAAATTAATAAGAATTGCCCAATCATCAGCACCCGACAAAGTCCAGCCGGCCGGAGATAATCCTCTGGGGTCGTTCACTGCATACCAATTGTATAGTTTGCCGTATTTCAGACCATTTGCAGGGTCGTTATTATAGTAACACCATGCGGGTTTCCCTGACTCGCCAGCTGTTACCCATTCTTTGCTGGTTTTTGCCTCAGGAATTGAATCACCATTACGAAAGGTGGTAACATTCAGGTTTGCTATTGCCCAGGTCTGTTTACCTATCCTGACGGTTCCAACATCTTTGGTTTTATTTACTGGTTCAGATTTTGAACTCTTTTGGGTGGATTTTGATTTTGTCTGGGTAGAATTTGAAGTTGTCTGGTCAAAAATTGATTCACCTGAAAGATCTGTATCAGCTGACATATTTACATAAGAAAACAAAAGTACAAAAACACCGGTTAGTGCGATATATGTTTTCCCTTTTCTCATGGCTGTCTTCATTAAGTTGTCTGTATTTGCTGATTATCAGATATTAAACGTGCTTAGAAAGACTTTATTATGTAAGTTAAGACAAGTAACCTTTTGATTTGCTTGTTAAATGCCAGAATCCACACACGGAACATTCATATGCCGACAAGTCTTTCACCCCTTTATTCTCCTGAAGATAGTCTATTGATTCTTTTGCATCAATAAATGAATTATACATTGTCTTTTTACAAGGCGACTCAATAGGATATATCTTTCTTATGCGAGAAGGTTTATACCTCATTTGGATAATTATTTTTCGCAACACATAGTTAAATATAAATATTAAAATACCATCCATCTGAGAATAAATTCAGATGAATGGTATAAATACTAAAAAACTTAAAAGAAGAAACTAAACCCCTTTATGTGTTATTTTTTCTTTGGAGTTGGCGGTGGAAGCTTCTTTACAAATACTCCATTATTGTCATATACAAGTGTCTCAGTCATTGTGTCTTTGACAACAACGACTTCATATGTAACAATACCATTTGCTGTAACGCTTGTTGCTTCTTTAATAGTATAACCAACATAATCTTTGGCAATATTGTCAGTTATAGTTTTCTGAAGATCAGCTACCATAACGGCAGCACGGACGGGCTTTTCTTTTGTGACAGTTGGTTTGGTGACCTGTGCATTGACTGCCAGAACTGCCATAACTAATACAAGAACTAATAATACTTTTTTCATAAATAAAAATTTATTTGGTTTAAAAACTACAGGATTCTGTTTAAGCCTGACTTTCTGCTCATTCGAGTTTCAATTAATTATGTTGTCTTCATTTTCAGAAATTGAGAATGAACTTTTGAGATACAATGATATACCTTTTAACTCACGAGGGTGTTACAAAATTTTAAAAATAAGTTGCATAATTCACACATTTTCTGGCAGTTTGTATGCATTATTAATGCACTCCTCCTCAAACATGCATTTTTTAACGAAGATTCTTTTAAAAGGTTGGATCCCGGATCATAATAAGGCCGGATTACGAACCGGGCTGCTCAAAAACAGTTCAGCCAGCTGATTACGAAATGAAAGTGCAAATGCTGTATACTAAAATTTTGTACCTTTATGCAATACCTTAAAATGAAACATTATGAAAACGAATTCTTTTCAAATCTTTTGTATAGTTGTTCTCTCTGTGGTCTCAATTTTTGATGCTAAATCACAGGATAAGCTGAGCCAATCCCTTGCTTCAATAAAGGATAAGGTACAAGATGTTGAGATTGATAAAACCACCTTTAAGCAATCCATCGATATTTTGGACGCAAATAAAGGAAAGCTAAGTTTTGTTTCTGTATTGGTTGACGAAAAAGGCAAAACAGCCAAAGAAAGCTTTGAATTCTACGTGTCTGACATTGACAAAAATACAATTATCCGTAAGACATCCGGGAAAAAGCTTTTTATAAGCCTTTCAATCAATAATAATCAAAAGTTCATTAAGCACTTTAAGGAGGATAAGCTTGACAGCTATACCAATTATTTGGAAATTTTATTATCAAGTGCCGAGGCAGCCCAGGAGCTGACAAACCTTTTTAAGGCCGCAATACCTTTGGTTAACTCCGGCGAAACAGTATGGAACTCAAATACTGATGCACTGAACTGGCTTAAAACCCACATTTCTAAAATAAATTCAGGTTCGACGACTGTCGAACAATCATTCTCATTTGGCGAACGCAAAGACTACCTGGCCAGTTTTGTCATGAAAAAGACCGATCAGAAAAATGTTTCCACTGAAGAAAAATATGAATTCAATATCCTGGATATCAATAAGAAAAACTTAACGGTTAAAATCAGTGGGACGCAACTTTCCGTTTCTGTTGAAACCAAAGGAAATGACCATTTTATTAAATATACAAAAAATAATGAACAACAAAACTTTGATAATGCTTTTGAAATCATTGCGGAAGATATAGACCAAGCTCGTAATATCATTGCTGCATTTTCAACAGCTATTGAAAAAAGTAAACCTGTGATGCCGGATTTTAGCAGCTTACAGAAATCACTCGATTTTATTACGAAAAACACCACAGATCTGACTATAGATAAAAAAACGCTGAATCAAAAGATTAATTTCACCCCCGGGAATGGGACAAAATCGGTATTTACTTATACCGAGCCCGATTCAAAAGGGAAACCTGTTGAAGAACGGTATGAGTTTTATCTCAATGACATCGATGCAAACAGCTTAAACTTTAAAGTAAACGGGAAAAAGATAACCATCGTTCCCATGTCTAAGAATAAAACAAAGTTCATCAAGTATTATAAAGACGATGCACTTCAGGATTTTCAAAATGAGATCGACATTTTAAATGCCGATTTGGAAACTTCCCGTGAAATGGTGGAAGCTTTTAAAGCAGCCATTAAAAGCTCCGAAACTCAGCCTCCAACCTGGAAAACCCTCAGTGACGCAATTACATTTTTAAGCAACACAATTAAAGGAGAGACCATAGGATCAGACATATATAAGCTTGATTTTAGCTCAATTTCTACAGATCCACTGAAAATCAAATATGTGCATAGCAAAACTGATGTAAAAGGTATATCGGTTGGACAATCATTTGAATTTTACGCATATATGCTGGATCCCGGCACAGTAAAAATTGGGTCATCGGGTAAATATCTGAATGTGGAAGCATCAGTTAGTAACAAAAAGCCTTTCGTTAAAGTTTTTAAAGAAGATAAGCAACAAGCATTTGCTGAGGATATAGAAATCATGGCTTTCGATGCCAGGCAAGCTCAGGACATCGCTGAAGCCATTAAATATCTCGCCAATAATAGCAAACCGAAAGAGAGAACCTGGGGTGATAAACAATCTGCCATGAAGTTTGTGATGGAAAATATTGACGCCTTGAAAAGTGAAGGAAAAGAGGTAAAGCAAAAAATAGAACTAACCGATAATGATCCCTGTAAAGTTTCATATACCGTTTCCAGCAGCGACGATAAAGGTAAAACAACAGATGAAATTTATGAATTTACCCTTAATGATTTGAATAAGCTGATGGTCGATTTCAAAGTGAGCGGCCAAAATGTGCTGGTAACCCTTACCTGTAAAAACAAAGAAAAACTTGTGAAAGTATATAAAAACGGGACTCAACAAGCTTGGGGAACCGATGTAGAAATCGCGACAAACGATGTAGAAACTGCCAAAAATATTGCCGAAGCTTTCAAAAGTGCAATTACACAGTGTGAAAAATAGAAAATAAATAAAAACCCATCCGCCTGAGTGATAACTCAGATGGATGGATTTTAAATAACTTGCGCAATAATTATCGCTGATACCGGTTTGAAATCCTAAAATTATTTAACGGGTTCAACAACAAGCACGGTAAATGTGCCTGGTTTCAATGTGGGACGCGGCCGGGGATTATCAGCTGTCTTCTCCGGAGCAGGTCCAAATTCAGCTGGTGGTAAATAGATCCTATGTGTTACTGCGCTTACTGAAATAGTTCTGGCACCAGCCTGTGTAGGTACATTTTCTAGTACTTTAAATGAATTCGGATTTTCTTCCTGAACCACTGTGAGTACACCTTCTCCACAGGAACTGTAGGCACGTTTGAGACCCGGATCAAAACCTGCCCCGTCAACACGATCTCCTGTAGGAAGCGTTGTAATAACCTTACCCGTTTCCGAGTCAAGCACTACCATCAGCTTATCTGTGGCGCTGAAGAGCCGATGATTCTCAATATCGAGAGCCAGTCCGCTTGGTCCTTCACCAGGACTTATAGACCATGTTTGTTCCACCTTCCAGGTTTTCACATTGATCATGCAAACTTCACTCTTGTCTTCAATATTCACAAACACCTTCCCTTTCCCATCACTTACTGCTGCCTCGGGTTTTCCTGCCAGGGCGATGATTTGTATTACCTTATCTGTTTTGGCATCTATCACGGTGGCATTTGATGAACGTCCATTCCATGTAATAATGGTTTTGGTGAACGGTTCATATAGAATAGCATCAGGATTCTTCCCTTTCACAGGCACTTTTTCAATTACGCTGAAATCTGTGGTGTTGAATACTGTTACATTACTATCAGCTCCGTTGCTTATGAATCCTTTTTTGAATTCCGGGGCAATGGCAATGCCATGAACCCCATTTACATCTGTAATGGTGGCGACATTTTTCCCGGTTTTCATATCCACTATATTCACCATTTTACCATGTGAAACATATAGCATTCCTGTAGCATCGTCAGCATTCAGATAATCCCAGAAACCGTCTCCCTGCAGAGAAATTTTCTGAATAATTTTATACCCGTTGGAAGCATTCTGGCCATTAAGACCAATCAGAGACAGGAAAATACCTGCCATAATAATGATCGTTTTTTTCATAATTCTTGAGTTTATGTTATTGATTTCAATAAATATTAAATACGGTTCTATTTATCCTCGCCGGCCTTAAACAAAGTCCATGGTTGTGTCGGACGGTCTTTAAGCAATCCATTCATCCAATCGAACTGTTCATGTTTATCTAAAAAAGCTTTAGCATCGAAGGGTATACCGCAGGCTGAACCCCATCTCGCAACAAATGTCATTTGTTTTGCCATTTTTGAATCGACAACTTTCCCATCGAGCGTCCCCCATGGGGAAAATGGGATATCAACACCATAAATATCAGAATCGAGATCGGGATGAGCACACAGGGTTCTCATGTCGGGGGTACTGGAATTTAAATAAGTGTCATAATGATCGGCTTCGAATTCTTTCGCCAGTTCCAGGTTAATCTTACCTTTATTTTCTCTCATTAATTGTTTCCACCGTACCCGCCTGGCAACTGAAGAATTCTTTATATCCGTTTCTGAAGTTTTGGTTTCGAAACGCAGTATTCTTAAATCTTCAGCAACATTTGATCCGACAAAAAAGCCGTCTTTCTTTTTTTCGAAACCGATATATTTCAATCCAAGCTCAAGACGGGCAATCTCATTAGTATTTATATCTCCAATCAACCAGGCATTTGCATACCCTCCGTTGTTACCGGTTTTCATTATTTCACACCATTCATCAATTGTGGAAGCATATTGTGTCGCATGCCGCATGCGGGCAAATTCCGGGGTTCCATGTACATCGAACCGGAAAAAACCACCGATTGTTGTTTCAGAACCTACAAGGCCGGCGCTTGTAATAAAAAAGTCAGTATCGCTGTGAATCAGACCGGCAGTAGATTGCATCAATATGCGATGACCTTTATCCGGAAGAATATCCAGAATAATATTGCACAGGGGATAATAGAAAGAACTCATAGTATTATGTCCCAGAACGATACTGCCATCTGCCGTCATACTTCCTGTCGCAATAAATGAACTGCATGACTCCTTCTTATGATCAGGTGAATTTGGAGAGATTGTGTCCTTTATCATAGGCCACCAATATCCCTTGAGTTCAGAGGTACCATTATAAGTTACAATTTCATCGCGGTTGGTCACAACACCGGCTGCCTTCATCCCTTCCACAATTCCATCAATTTCTTCCATATTTTCAGAATCAATCTTGGAATTGAACATTTTGGAACCTTTCTGAACCAGCCATTGCCAATCCAGGGCTGTCTCATAATGCCAAACTTCGCTCATCTCCATGAGTGCTTCCTTTATTTCTTTTGCAAGTAAATATCCATGCTGGAAACCACGTTCTTCCGGGGTTCCTTCGATATGCAGATAAATCCATCCGTTTTTTTCATGACGATTTGCTTTTGTCAGCCATGCTTTCTGCTCGCTTGTAAGCTGATAACCAGTCTGACTATGCGTTAAAGCAGAGCAAACAAAAACAACTAAGAGAAGAAGTACTGTTTTTTTCATTATTTCATAAAGATATTAGACAAATGAATGATAAATTATCGGTAAAAAATCATACGAGTACTTTTCTTATCATGAGAGAAAGCAAACTTACGTCGAATTAATTTGATTTAAATTTCTCTAAAAGATCCTTCACGGCATCCTTATGTACCATGTAGTCCATCATCTTCAGTTTTATATAATCTGAAGAGAAAAAATAGTAACCGGATTCCCCAGCCTTCGGGTCATTGTTCCGTGAACCCGAACCTGAGTCCTTTATCAGATACCAGTCCTTCCCGTCCTTTTCGAGGTAACCCACAAGGTGCAGGCCATGATCGTCTGTTGTTGTCTCATTTGAGAACCTGAACTGCCGGGCATCATCGTTGATGTAGGCCGAAGGGATATCAAAATCAGGGACAATTGCACATTGAGTCTGCCTGTCGAATCCGGGTTCAGATACATCACCGCCAATACTTACTGTGTATCCGTTACGGACCACTTTTTTTAATGTCTCCATAAAAACATCAAGAGGGACATTACAATAATCTGTGCTATGCCACCAGTTATCAGGTACCTTGTACTCCACTTGTTTATAAAATGGCTCCTGTTCATAAGAAAGAATGTCGACATAATCATTAGGATTGATGCGGATAACATCATGAAGGTACTGCTGCGGGTTCATTTTTTTACCTTCGACAACGATTTCTGAAGGAGGCTCGCCAATGTAATGCTTCATGATCGATTTTATGGTCGCAACCGCAGCTTCTTCATTCCATGCAGAATTCGTTTTCAACGACTGAAGATAAGCTTTCATTTCTGCAATCATTTCCTCATGGTTATGGAATTTTCTGTCAACCGGTAATCCCGAATAATCAGATTCCGGAATAATCCCGTACTTATTCCACATACGGGTAACGGCATTTGCTTCAGAACCCTCATCAAAAGCGGAGTTTCCTCTTTCCTGAATAAACCGGCGGGTTTTTTCAACATATTCCCAGTACACTGTATACATTTCCGAAAGTTTTACTTTCATTTTGTTAATCCTGTAAACCTCAGCTTCGAGAAAAGAAGTTGTTGAAAAACACCAGCATGTGTTTGTATTGCCTTGTGAAACAGGAGGATTATGCCATAGCTGATTTTTGTAAAGCTCTATTTTATTGGGAAGCTGGTACCCCGAAAGATCGACGACAAAAACCTTATTCTCTTTTGAAGGAGTTATCTGTTCCTTAACTTCCCGGTCATCTTTAAGAATAGAATTCTGATAGAACCCCGGTTTGGGAACAGTGAAAATCGCTTTGTCTTTATTTTGTCCGTTAACCGGCAGAAAGACCATTAAACCTGTAATGATCATGCCGTACAGGTTTTTTAAATTCATTTTAAACATATCTTAAGTTTTTAGGTTAATAATTATTATTTTTTACAGGGATCCACACTTCTTCTTCCGAATCAGCGTCATCATTTTTATATTTTTCTCCCATTACTGCAAAATGAGGTCTGTTGTCCAATATAAAATCAGAGGCAGGCAGCCAGGTGCCAAAAATATCCCGGTATGTTTCCGGTGCTTTGTCAGCACTTCCTTTGTGTATAAAAACGGCATAAAGTCCGCCAGGTGATGTCAGCGTTTCCATATCATCGGGAACTGTTTCAAAATCAATTACTTCAACGGCAGCCCATTTATCAAATTCGTTTTCAGGGTTAAAATTGTTAAAGTAGAGCGGCTCGTAAACTTCAATTGAATAGAGTTCCGTACCAATGATATTCTTAATCTCTCTTCGTACCGGCATAAAACTACTCCACATTTCACGGGTTTTGTTGTTGGAAAATGACATCTTAATCCGTTTCCCAATAAATTTCTTTTCAGGCAGTATTTCAATTCTTGGTTCCAACTCCAGAAGTAGTTTATTCCTTTATATCTATTTCAATATCATAGTTATCCAGAAGTCCGGTTATTCCATCCGATGAAAACCTGGCTTTTTTAATGCGGTTTTTCTCAGGGTTAATAGAATAGTTGAAAGAAGTGCGAAAATCAGCCTTTTCAATAATTGAATTTTCAAAGGTCGCTCTTATAAAATCACAGTTATCAAAAACCGAACCGGTTAAATCACATTCTGAAAAATCGACTTCCAGAAGATTTGAATTTCGGAAAGTTGTCATTTTAAGCTTTAGCTGATAAAAAGAAGAATGACTGAGATTACAATTGTCAAAACTTACCGTCAAACCAAATTTGTTGCAATTCTCAAAATGAAGTCCCAGCATTTTGCAGTTCCTGAACCTTATTTCCCGTAAAGCAGTCTTAATTAACCTGGCCATACTCAGGTTGCAGTTTTCAAATTCACATTCCATAAAGATTGTATCGGTAAGGTCGGAGTTTGAAAAATCACAGCTTATGAAGTTGCACGAGTCATATTCTCCTTTGATCAAAGGATTTTGGCTGAAATCGATTTTATTAAAAGCTTTTTCTTTTATATATTCTTGTCTCATCGGTGTCAAATTAATTGCAGCAGCTTCACTTCAGGTTTCATATTCTTCCTAAACCACAATCACTGTTTTAGTAAAAGTATGAAATTAAAATTTCAAGATAAAATGGCCCTGGTGATGAATAAAAGTTTTATGTGTACTTATTTACGCTCCCGGATAATTAAATACGCCGAAACAAATATCATAATTTATTGTTTATCTAGCTGGTACACTAAATAATTATTTATTGTTCTAATTTTTACTGTTTAAATATCAATATAATTATGTCGGACAATTCACCTTTCGAACCCCTGTCAAACGGGGAAGTTTATCTTCCGTCATCTGACTTCATTGCAAAAGCTAATGTCAAGTCATGGGATTCAAAAATTATCCAGGCTGAACAGGACCTGACAGGCTACTGGGCTGAACGCGCTTCTGAACTTGAATGGTACCAACCGTGGAGTTCCGTTCTGGATGAGAGCAACAAACCTTTTTTCAAGTGGTTTGCAGGAGGAAAAGTGAACATTGTCCATAATTGTCTCGATCGTTATGTCAAAACCTGGCGCCGGAATAAACTGGCCCTGATATGGGAAGGTGAGCCCGGAGATCAGCGTTCCTATTCATATCATGCCCTGAATCGCGAAGTATCCAAATTCGCAAGCGTAATCAAAGCTATGGGTATAACGAAAGGTGACAGAGTAACTATCTATCTGCCACGAATTCCGGAAATTGTTATTGCAATGCTTGCATGCGCTAAGATCGGAGCAATCCATTCGGTTGTCTATGGCGGGTTCTCGGTTGAGTCTTTGCATGGACGTATTCTTGATTCTCATTCCAAAATAGCGATCACTGCCGATGGTGGGTGGATGAACGGTAAAATTGTCAAGCTCAAAGATATGATGGATGAAGCTCTCCGGCGATCGCCAAGTGTGGAGCACGTAATCGTAATTAAGAGAACCGGACAGGATGTTATGATGGAACCTGAACGGGATTTATGGTATCACGACCTGATGTCACTTCCCATTGCAAGCCCTAAATGCGAGACGGAAATAATGGATGCAGAAGATCCATTATATATCCTTTATACTTCCGGTACTACAGGTAAACCTAAAGCAGTTCTGCATACACATGGTGGTTATATGGTCGGAATTTATGCTACGCTTAAGGATGTCTTTGATCTGAAGGATGAAGACAGATGGTGGTGTACAGCTGATCCGGGATGGGTTACCGGTCATTCGTATCTTGTTTACGGCCCTTTACTTAATGGAGCAACTTCATTCTTGTATGAAGGAGCGCCTACATTTCCATATCCTAACCGGTGGTGGCAGATGATTGAAAAATACGACCTAACAATTCTTTATACCGCCCCTACTGCTATTCGCGGATTAATGCGCTTCGGGGAAGCCTGGCCCAATAGACATGATCTTAGCTCTCTGCGTCTTCTGGGCTCTGTTGGAGAACCTATCAATCCGGAAGCCTGGAAATGGTATCACCGGGTAATTGGCAAAAACAAATGCCCAATCATGGATACCTGGTGGCAAACCGAAACAGGTATGTTTATAATTACACCGACACCGGTGTTGGCGTTGAAGCCTGGTTCAGCCACCCTTCCATACTTTGGTGTTGCTGCTGAGATTGTGGATGCCAATGGACAGATTGTACCCGATGGGGAGGAAGGATTCCTGGTGCTAACAAGGCCGTGGCCTGCAATGATTCGCAACATTTATGGAGATCCTGACCGATATGTCAGTCAATACTGGAGTACATATCCTGACAAGTATATGACGGGCGATTCGGCAAGGCGCGATAAGGATGGATATTTCTGGATTATCGGGCGTGTTGATGATGTAATAAAAGTTTCCGGTTACCGGCTGGGATCAGCCGAGATCGAATCCGCACTAGTGAGCCACCCGGCCGTGGCTGAAGCAGCAGCTATCGGTCTGCCACACGAAGTGAAAGGCAATTCTATCCATACATATGTTATATTACGTACCGGCTTTGATCCCTCCGATTCATTAAAGGACGACCTTCGTAACCATATTGCACATGAAATAGGCCCTATTGCCAAACCTGAGTCAATTACATTTGTTGATAATCTGCCCAAAACCCGTTCAGGGAAAATTATGCGACGCCTTCTCAAAGCACGTGCACAAGGACTACCCGATGGAGATATAACTACCTTGGAGGATTGATTTATTGGCAAAGTATCTTTGTTCGTTACTGTTCATATTGACTTCTGAAAAGATGCCCGGAACCCATCCGCCTTTTATTGTCAGAACAAAATAAAATTGCTTTAAACTAAACTAAAGACTAATTTTGTTAGTTAACTAATTGAAATATAATGGAACAGAATGAGAAGTCAAATCATGAGTCGTTTAAAGTTACGGGCGACGAGATATTATCAAAGGTTAAAGAGATAATTAAGGAAGGAAATGCCAGAAAAATAATTATTAAAAACGATAAGGACGAAACTATTATGGAATTTCCCCTCACAATCGGTGCAATAGGTGTTGTACTGGCACCCATATTTGCAGCTGTTGGCACCCTGACTGCCCTGGCAACACATTGCACAATAATTGTTGAAAAACGAAACAGCGAAGACGTAAAATGATCCTTAAATTATTAATATAATTAAATTTGGAATGATGAAAACTACCAAAGCAAAAACAATCAGCAAACCAAAAAAAACTCCTGATGCCGGTAAAGCATTAGCGAAAAAAAAAGTTACATCGTCCAGGTATGTCCCAAGTGAAGAAGAGATTCGCGAAAAAGCCAGGGAAATCTATTACGAACGTATCGCCCGCGGTGAACATGGGACTCCGGAAGGAGACTGGCGTGAAGCAGAAGAACTTTTAAAGGGATTTTAAAATGCCAGAGGTGAAGCCATTTGTTATTCTTCCTATCTGAAAAAGAAAGTGGAATTATAGGTATATCCATTTTCGCGTAACCACCATCGATAAGCCTTTGCTATCTTCCTTTTTTTAAGCAAGACATCACCAACTTCTTTTGAGGTAATCCTGTATATCGTTTTCATACTTGCTTTTTTTAAATATTGGTTTTTATTACTCCAGATCGTAATAGCTGAATTTCTTCAGATAATCAAATATTGATGTCCCGAGAACATCTTTCTTGTTTATCCTTCCATTTGAATTCAGAAATTTCTCTAATGATCCTGCCCCACCAAGATGTGATGCAGCTATCATTCCTGATTTTGTAATTACAACACCATTAATCGAATCCCCTATATAATGTTCATAGTCGTCCAGAATCAAAAGATTTACCTTAATCAGTGTCTTTAGTACCTGCAGTTGCAACTCCCGTGGGAAAATTTCAGGATGCGCTTTAAAATTCTTTAATGTTATCTTTTTGTATCCCAGATACTTCAAGGTGGATTCATTAAACTGCCATTCACCGAAACAGCCTATCTGGTTTATGCATAACCAGTTGTTTCCGGATTCTTTGTATCCCAGATCATTAATAAACCTGGATAATTCCGATTCATGGTATTTCTCAATCACGAATTTTGATAACGATTTAAATTTAATTATCCCCAACCGGAAATCAATATTCGGAGCACTACAGATATGAGAAATAAGAATTAACAGTAATGTCAGAAATATTTTTCTCATGATAAATAATTTTAAGAATTATATTCCTTCAGTTCAATTGTTTACTTATCTCTGCAAAGTTAGACCTTATAAATACTGAAGTCAATTGCGTCAGACTCCGATCCGGGTTTAAAGTGACACGATTTTACCTGTTTAATCAAAGAAAAACAGACAGTTAATTATAGGATTTAAGGATTAATGAACAAATTGGGAAAGTTCGTCAAAATGCAGGCAAAATTTACTAAAAATCTGAGCAAAACAGGGTTCTTTATAGAAACTCTTTTGATATAATACAATGATATTCTGATCAATACATTAATATTAACTGTTCTGATTCAGAACTATTTCTCAAAATGAGAATTTGACTAATTGTCAATTAATTTAGATAAAAAATCAGGTGTATCTCCAATAAAATTGATCCAACTGGAACTATTCAATTCAAAATGAATAACCCAGGGTCGTCCAGAGGATTCAGTCCCGTCATTGCAAAAGGTCTTACGGGTGGCAAAAGCATTCAATCAAAGGTATTGTCTGATCCTGTACCAGTAATTGGTTGTAAGGTGTCCCGATCCATTCCATTTCCTGGCAATCTGTTCAAAATTATAAGGACCAACCTGATCAGCGAAGTATAAAAAAATCCTTTCTGATATTTCATAGTTAAACAAATCATTCCTGGTATAGCTGTTCCCCGTTCGTTTATTATAATCAATAAGTCTGATAGGACGTATCTGATAAATTCCTGAAGCTTCTTCCAATGGATTGTATGCCAGCGTATCACCTTTTGTTTCTACCATTCCTATAGCGAATGCAAGTTGCTTATACGGTTGTATGGGAGAATTCTTAAGAACTGTAAGAAATTTCTCGCTGGGTGCGGAAAGTTCCAGTGAAAAAGACAACAAAATAAAACATACAATCTTTATCTTTTTTAGATTGGTGTTCATTGTGAAATGCCGAATTATTCTTTTAATATGCAAACCGGATTATTCTGGTTATTTACTTGCTATTTATCAAGAAACCACGACCTCTTTACAAATTTACAACATAACTTGTTGTAAATAAATGAAATTCAATTTCTTTTATAAACAAACTTTCAACCGCCAATATTCATTCGTTGAGATAGCGACACATCTCTTTTTATGCTACAATTTCTGCTAATCACATGTTCAACCCTTTTAGTCATTCCTATTTTAGTATTGATCAAAAACCTTTGAAGCGATACCAGAACTAACCTGAAACACTACATATAATGCACTATATTTGCAATGAAAGGGAAAACTTATGTTGGGGAAAAAGATATTATCGACGAAATGCACGCCGGAGATCAGCCTTGATCCTGCGGGGATGATTAAAATAACAGGCCGGTCAATAAATGAAAATGTGTCAGGATTCTCTGAACAGATAGATGAATGGATTGATGATTACGTAAGTAATCCTGCTGAAATCACTACTGTAGATATTTATCTTGAATATTTTAATTCAATCAATTTTAAAATATACTTTAATCTGCTTAAGAAGATCGGATCTATCAGGATGATTAACAAAAAGTATTCGATCAATTGGTATTATGAAGAGGGTGATGAAGATATCCTTGAGAAAGGAGAAGATATCTCATCAGCCTTGAATATTCCTTTTAATTTTATAATGATCAGCGATCCTTTATTACCTGAGTCAGATTCATTGAGATGGAAGACCAGCTCAGTTTAGGTATTAAGTCGTATTCTGATACAATTTAGCGGGAGATTATTATACAACATTAACCTGTTGCTATGCGTCTGCAACTCCCTGGTAAGAATTCCTGAATTATAATTTGATGAAAAGTTAAAGACGATCAGACTGCTTCTCTTCTGAAATTTTGTGTTCTGAAATATGTTAACCCGTTGATTTCTGTCATGTCAATTATTTTGAATCCGTGAGATTCAAGAAGTCTTGAGAAATCCTTCTTGTCAATATCAACATCAGTCTTTGAATCTAAAAAATTAATAACTTTTTTGTACATCCGTGAAGTCATACTGACTCCCTTTTGAGTTCTCCTGTCAGAAAAGCATCCTATGAAGTTGGCCTTTGGAGATAATCCACTACAGAGAGTATGTAAAAAATCATCGAGATGTTTAATAAGATTCAATTTTTTAAGATTAATTAAGGTTGTCACTTCTTTCAGTTCTTCATAATCATAATAATAGTGCATTTTTGAAGAGAGAACCAGTAAATTGTCTTCATTTGCAAGACCGTGCCAGTTAAGATAATTTATAAAGTTCTCGTCAACCTCTCCAGACAGTTTATTGGGAACAAGATTATTTTTTCTTGCTACGGGAGGAATTTTTGTAGCATTTAAATTTATCCTGCCTTTTCTATTGGTAGTTGTTACCGGCCTTTTTAAAACTGAAATATCTTCCATAATTATATGTCTGTTATTCGATGTAAAATTATAGCATAATAACATACCAGTCAAGCAGCTGATGCCCAATTAGTGGGGAAATGAGACTTTTTAGGATATGCTTTATCGCCGAAATCGGGACGAATAATTACAGTAACAAACTGTTGATAATCTAAAAATAGAACTTCGTCAAAAATGATATGCCTTTTATGAACCTACAGCCACAAAAAAAGCTAAAGAGGGCTCTTTAAAAATACAATATGCTGATAATCTGAGTAATAAATATCCAATTATATTTCTATATCAAAAAAAACTTATAAAATTGAATTTTGACTAACAGAATGTACGAGAAGATAAAAAAGTACAGGAAGCGAATATTTACAAAATAAAGTGAGAATAGATTTAACCTGAAATAAAAGATTATTCCTTTATCACCTTAATTGATTTTCGAAAATCGTTGTTATTTACTTCGACAATATATACACCTTTGGCTATCGTGCTTATATTGATGCTTGTCTGGTAACGGCAATTTTTCAGTTCTCTGATTTTTTTGCCCATACTGCTAAATATCTGAACATTATAAAGTGCATCAGTACTCAGCGCTACCGTGAAATTCTCGGTTGTAATTGAAGGCCACAGAAAGACCTCAGGATATGACGAAGAATTTGCTTTTTTTACATAAACATATATACTATCACTTATCTCGACACCGCATGTGCCTGTAACGGTAGTTCTGTAAAGACCTATATCAGTGGCATTCAGGTCGGGCAGTATTAACTGAGAAGTATTACTGTTATCTATCACTTTACCATCTTTTTGCCATTGATACGACAGATCATGGCCATCCGAATTAACTTCAAGAGTAACACTATTCCCAAACGGGACCTCAACATTCGGAGAAATAGAGGTTATTTTAGTCAGCGGATAAACAGTCAGTTTTATGATATTGGATACTAATACCCCGCAAGAACCGGATATTTCGCATTTATAATCACCGGAATCATTGGTTGTTGCAGCTATAATATTCAACACTGCTGAAGATCCAGACTGAACAATCTGACCATTCCTTGACCAATTGTAATTAAGATTATGTCCTTCAGCATTAATATTAAAAGTAACCGATTGTCCGACACAGATAATAGTATCATGTGACTGGTAGAGTATTTTTGTGTTAAGAAATATATTCACATTAAGCCCTGACCAATCTGAAACCTTATTATTTATTGTGACCCTGAGAATTACATTTACAGATCCGGTATAACCGATATTCCAAAGCACCGAAGCATTTTGGGAATTCCCTGTTATAACACCTGCATTTGCCGGTAAAAGATTCCATTCATACGCTGTGGCACCTGAGATGGGTTGTACCGAATACTGACTTGATTCAATTCCCTGGCATATTAATGAATCGCCAACCGGGGAAGAGGGCATAAAATTTCTGGCAATACCGGTTTTTGTCCGGATCCAGGATTCCATATCTGAAACATTTGTATAAGCGCCATAAGTATTACAGTTTTGACTACCCCAACTGACAATTCCTGCTAATTTATACTCACCAGACACAGGAACAACCAGGGGTCCACCGCTATCTCCATTGCAGGCATCTTTGTTTCCGTTAAGATAACCTGCCATGAGATCGGTTGTCGGGATAGTGCCCCAGACTGTAGATGCCTGTGCATCGGAAATGATTGGCAGCTGAAGCTTCTGAAGTGAAGTGGGGAATACTTCCGGATTGACATTTGTCAGACCCCATCCTGTTACCCACGACATAACACCCGGATCAATGGCACCCTTCGCGGCATCAAAGGTTGTAACAAGTTTAATTGGAGTCGCATTAACAAAATTAACAGTGTCTGTTAATCTTAAAAGAGCAATATCATTTAAAAGAGTCTGACTGTTGTAACCTTCATTAACTATTGCTTCACTCACAGAATACGATTTCCCTTCACTGGTATTGGATGGATTATTTAATCCGACTCTTACAAACATTTGTGAAGCAGGAATAGCGCCTCCGGTACTGTTTTTTGTACAGTGGGCAGCCGTAACCACCCAGTTACTCCCGATTATTGAACCTCCGCACCTGAAATTACCTGAAATATAATATACCTGCCAGGGAAAATCGGAAATAACTGAGTTTGTGCCTCCGGTAATCTTAGCATTGATAGATCTTATCCCGGTAAAGAATGGAAATAAATGATCACCTTCCCCAATATCTGATTTTATAAATAAGAGTGGTTCTCCATTAAGTTCGAGTGTACATATACTCGAACCAGGATTATTATTTCCTGAAACAGATATCTTTAAAAAATAGCGTTTATTTGCATCAAGACTAAAAGAAACAGTATCATTTTGAAGGTATTCAGTTCCCGAAAAAACCATATTATTCTGATCATCAATAATTTGCCAGGTTGTTAAGCCAGAGTTTTTAGTCTTTGAAACTTTGATTGTCACCTTCTGTGCCAGAACAGAAAATGAGACCAGATATAAAAGGCAAATGAATAAAAAGCTTTTCATGTTCAAATAAAATCTATGCCAAAGAGATAGCATGAAATAAATTCTTCATTCCTCAGTATCTCAATTTGAACAGAGGAATAAAATAATAATCTTATCTGTAAAACAGACAAAAGATGAAGATGTTTTATTCCAATTACCTGATGCCGGTATCAATATTTATGTTCAGCAGAGTTTTATCCTGAGCGGTAATTGAAACCATAACAGGAAGATTGCTTCCCCCTATATTATTCTTTGCCCTTTCCAATACAATGAGATAATCGCCCGGAGGAAGCTCACTTGAATAAGACCCATCAAGTGACGGCATTAATTGTGCTACTTTGGTTTTCCCGTCGGAAGTGAATACACTCACGGGATAAGCCTTATAAGTTTCGGCAGTTGGCAGACAAGCAGGATCCGGAGGAATTGTCTCCACCGGACAAATCGGGCCTATAGAAATAGTGCCTTCAAGAATACCTGCAACAAGAGTTTTTTTACTGTCGCAACCTGACATCACAGCTAAACAAGTGAGGAATATTACTACAAGAATCCTCTTATAATTGTCTTTCTTCATGGTTGATTATTATGGATAATAAATATTACATCAATTATTATGCCAGAGAATCAGTGCTATTTACATAGCATCTTTGAGTGCCTACTTTACCGATGACCTGAAGATATTAAAATGACCAGACTGTAAGTAAGACCGTTAATATGGTCTGAGATCCACTGACTTATGACCACCTATTTAAAAACTGGCATTTGATGCCTGTTTTATATTACGATTACGAATTAATCAGGGATAGAGTTATAATCAGGATACCTAATAATGATAATTTTTACAATTGCAATGCTCTTTATTACTTGTAGGAAATGTTCTTTGCACCTCCAATTTTTGTGCCTGAATTTTTTGTTTTAAATAAGGCTACAAGTTCCTCCGGGTTGAGTGTTTGAGCAGGATTGAATTTATCAGATAACATGTATTTTAGAATTGCACTGTACAACTGTCTGCCTTCCGGTTTATTATGTATTTTTTTCAGGTCAGACATACAGACCAGCAATTTTCCTTGTCCTACAGTGAATTCGAATATCAAACCCAATTTATGGTTCCTTTCGATATTATCAACCACTTGAACAAGAGGACGATAATCTTTCGGTGCATTATCCAGGATAAACGGGCGGCTGTTTTTAACAATGGCCCACCACTGCCAGTTTGAATGAAATTCGGTAGGAAAATCAGTGAATAAAGGAGATTTAGGATTAGTAAGAATTGACATGGTGCCAGGCGATACGGGTTTATTATTTGATTCTGAGATACCTTTGAACATCTTGAAATTCCAGTAATCGGGAGTAAACAATCCTCCTACAGAAAGATCTTTTATCTCATTAAAATCAGGGAATAATAATACCATTGCTCCTTCTGTAAGTTTCGAAATAGTGATTTTATCCAGGTTCTTCGAAACAAAAATGTTATTTGGTACTTTTGTATTTGTATCGGAGGGATAGACCCATATTGGATAAGAGTTTTCATAATGTGTTCCTTCGAGATAGACTAAAAGAGTAAGTTTTTCTGCTTTGGAAAACTTTAAAAGATCAATATTGATAGAGCCCGTATTCGTCAATCCTCCATGTAAAATATCAACTGTTTCATCTCTCTGGAAAACAGTTGCCCCTTTTCCATTTTTAAGTTCCCATTTTACAGATTGCGTTTTTAATGAAGCTTCGGAATAATTTGCTACTTGGATCTTCGCTCTGAATTGTTCATTGTTCGCCCAGCAATATTTTTCCATAATAACTAAAGGAACCACTCTGTTACAGAATTGACTGAATTCCTCAGGAGTTATAATTCCTTTACTATCCATAAATGCATCAAGTAAACCCACTAATGCTGTTCCCTGCCCCGGAAAATCCTGAAGGTCGAGCAGGTGGAACCCTCCAAAACCCGGAGTTCTCATTGCCATCTCAATATCAGCCTTATAACAGATTGCACTCAATGCTCCGGAAGCTCTGAAAAAGTCATTGGACTGATCACTCAGGTTATTCTCCTTAAGCCGATTCCTGAAGACTTCAAAATTCCATGGCTTCATAACACCGGTATACTTTTTTATTTCAGCATAATCAGGATAGATCTGATATTGTCCAACCTCAGTGCCGACAGATGGAACCTTGCATTTTGATATGGCACCTGAATAGTTCCGATTTGTAGATGGATAGCGGCCGTTAATATAACCGCCATCGCTTGCATCGGCAAATGAGAATGAGCCACGGATGTGGGTGCTGTAGGTTGCATCGGTATCGGCGCCGACACGACAGCCTGCATAATAATCCTCGCCTTCAGCCTGGCCTCTTGAACCCAGATAATTATTTGATCCATAGGCCATTAGATGACGGTTGTCTGCCGATTTAAAATGATTCAGAAATTCTTTCATTACATCAAAGTCGCCTGAAAGTTCATTCCCTAGCGCAAACATCACAAATGATGCATGATTTCCATAAGTGTCAAGAATATGGTCACCCTCTTTGAGAAGAAAGGCATTCAAATCAGAATTTCTGTTTTTGTTGAATTCACCCCAGAAAGGTAATTCCGGCTGAAGATAGATTCCTTCAATATCTGCAGCCTCAAATGCGGCCAGTGGTGGTGTCCACGAATGGAAACGGTAAAAATTGATATTGTATGATTTCGCAATCCTGAAAACTTTTTGCCAGCCTTTAACATCCATAGGAGGATAACCGGTTAGGGGGAAAACACATGCGTCGTGCTTTCCTCGTAAAAATATCTTTGTGCCGTTTATTGTAAATTGTGTCCCTTGTGTGGAAAACTTACGCATACCAAAATCAAGTGTTGAATTATCAAGTGCTTTTTTGCTCTTCAATGTGACATCCAGCTTATATAATACCGGATTAAACTCGCTCCAGAAGAGGGTTTTGCTTCCTATACTGTAAGTTACTTCAATTATATTTTCACCCTTTCTGAGTGTAACCTGAAATGACTTTGGTGGAACACTATGTTTTTCATTGGTATTCCAGGCATCAGCTTTCAGTGTCAGTTTAGTCTTTTCAACAGAACCTTGAGGATTAGATATTTTCACCCTTACTGTGATTTTTTTTAAGTCAATATCGGGATAGACCTGAACTGTTTCAATGTGAACCGGATTATAGGCTTCGAGACAGAATTTACCTATGATCCCATTCCAGTTGCTCTGAGTGTGTTCTGTCCAGGCATGCGAACCTGTTACTCCATGCGGAACAGAATTATCACTATTATTTACAAGAATAGTCAGTACATGTTTCCCCGGTGCCAGATGGTTTGTAAGATTATAATACTGAGCTGTAAGTAAATCATT
>PLMC01000008.1 GCA_003141495.1 Bacteroidales bacterium | reverse complement strand
TTCATTTGTGTCTCTGAACGAAGTTCACCTTCAAGCTTATAGTTATCATTCAGAATCCTTCGGATAGTATTGATCTGATCATCAGTCCAGTCCTGAACCTTTGCATTTCTGTCAACACCAGCCTCATCGAGTACTTTCTGTGCTATGCTCCTGCCTACTCCGTAGATGTAAGTCAAGCCAACTTCGCCTCTTTTATTTCTTGGTAAATCTACACCAACAATACGTGCCATATAATACTTTTCTTAAATGAGTTGCAAAATTAGTTAAAATTATCCCTGTCTCTGTTTGAACTTGGGATTTTTCTTATTAATAACGTAAATGCGACCTTTTCTTCTGACTATTTTACAGTCAGCGCTTCGCTTTTTTACAGATGCTCTTACTTTCATTACCTTAATATTTCTTATTTATACCTGAATGTTATTCTTCCTTTTGTTAAATCATATGGTGACATTTCAACTTTTACCTTATCGCCTGGCAAGATCTTAATATAGTGCATTCTCATCTTTCCCGAAATATGTGCAGTTATAACATGTCCGTTTTCGAGTTCCACCCTGAACATAGCATTTGAAAGGGCTTCGATGATTGTGCCGTCTTGTTCAATTGATGGTTGTTTAGCCATACGATTACAAATTATTTAAAACTTTATCGATAAATTCAAAAGTTGTTAATACCTGAGCTTCCCCTTTATCAACAGCAACGGCATATTCAAAATGTGCCGAAGGTTTACCATCAGCTGTTTTTATGGTCCATCCGTCTCTCATCTGCAAGGTCTCTTTTTTTCCTAAGTTGATCATAGGTTCAATACAGATAACGAGTCCTTTCTCCATTTTTGGTCCTGTTCCCTGTTTACCCCAGTTAGCAACTTCAGGTTGCTCGTGGAGTTTTCTTCCAAGTCCATGACCAACCAATTCCCTTACTACAGAGTACCCTCCGCTTTCGGCTTTAGTTTGAACTGCGTAAGAGATGTCTCCAACCCTGTTCCCGGCAACCGCTTCCTTAACCCCTTCCTCAAGTGATGCCCTGGTATAATCGAGCAATCGTCTTACTTCTTCTGTTATTGCGCCTACAGGAAAAGTAAAAGCACTGTCGCCATACCATCCGTTTAATATCACCCCGCAATCAACTGATATTATGTCACCCTCTCTGAGAATATAACCAGACGGGATACCATGAACAACTTCCTCGTTTACAGATGTACAGAGTGTATTCGGAAAACCACCATATCCCTTGAAAGCCGGAGTTGCTCCATTATCGAGGATAAACGATTCGGCTATGCTATCGAGATAAAGAGTGGTAACCCCGGGTTTAATTAATGCAGCAATCTCCGCAAGTGTTCTCGACACCAGCATATTGCTCTCTTTTAACAACCCGACCTCTTCATCAGTCTTTAAATACAACATCAAAGAACGCTAAAATAATTATATAGATGTAACAGAGCCAGATCTTCCTTTAACCCGACCTGATTTCATCAGACCATCATAATGACGCATAAGCAAATGACTTTCAATCTGCTGAAGTGTATCAAGAATAACACCTACGAGAATGAGAAGTGATGTGCCTCCATAGAACTGAGCAAACTGTGGTGTTACACCCGCTTTCACGGCAAGAGATGGCATAATAGCTACTATTGCCAGGAAAATTGAACCCGGGAATGTAATACGTGACATAATCGTATCAAGAAATTCTACCGTTTTCCTTCCTGGTTTAATGCCTGGAATAAATCCTCCGTTTTTCTTCATATCTTCTGCCATCTGTACCGGATTGATCGTGATCGCAGTATAAAAATATGTAAAGACAATAATCAGAATTGCTGTAACCAGGTTATACCAGAATCCGTACATATTCGAAAACGCAACAACAAAACCGGAACCTGAATTAGTGTACCCGGCAATGATCATGGGCAACATCATAATTGCCTGAGCAAAAATAATCGGCATAACTCCTGCAGCATTTACCTTAAGGGGAATATACTGGCGGACACCTCCATATTGTTTATTACCGACAATTCTTCTTGCATACTGAACAGGAACCCGACGCGTACCCTGAACCAGGAGAATAACACCAAGAACAACAATGAATAAAAACAGAACCTCAACAATAAGAGCGATAGCGCCACCTGCACCATTCATCCTTGTTCCTGCTTCAAAAACAAAGTTTGCAGGCATCCTGGCAACGATACCAATCATAATAATTAAGGAAATTCCGTTTCCGATACCTTTATCAGTTATTTTTTCTCCGAGCCACATTACAAACATTGTACCTGCCGTAAGAATAATTACAGAGGATACCTGGAAGAAAGTGCCACCCATAATAAATGCAGATGCAGGCAGAGTATGAGCCAGGTTTATAAGATAAGTAGGAGCCTGAAGCACAAGTACTGCAATTGTAAGATATCTTGTATACTGATTCATTTTACGTCTCCCGCTTTCACCCTCTTTCTGAAGTTTCTGGAAATACGGGAAAACTATGCCGAGTAATTGGACCACAATTGAAGCTGAGATATAAGGCATAATTCCAAGTGCGAATATTGAAGCCTGCGAAAATGCTCCACCCGAGAACATATCAAGGAGTCCCATTAAACCTGAATTGGTCTGATGTTTTAAATTAGCCAACTGTGCCGGGTCAATTCCCGGAAGGGTAACATATTTACCGAGTCTGTACAACAGAATGATCCCGAAAGTATATAGAAGTCTTGCGCGAAGATCTTCTATCTTAAAGATATTTTTAAAAATCTGAATCAGTCTCATGAAATTACAATTTTACAGCAGTTCCCTTTTTTGCTTCTATTGCCTCTACAGCTGATTTGCTGAAAGCGTGGGCATGAACCTCAAGTTTTCTCTCGAGAGTTCCTTTCCCAAGGATTTTAACCAGAGCATTTTTGGAAACCAGTCCGGCCATTATAAGTACTTCAAAATCTATTTTTTCAATATTATGTGTTTCCGCGAGGGTTTGGAGAGTACTGATGTTTATACCCTTATATTCCTTTCGGTTAATATTTTTAAACCCGTATTTTGGAACACGTCTCTGAAGAGGCATCTGGCCGCCTTCAAATCCGATTTTCCTGCTGTAGCCTGATCTGGATTTAGCGCCTTTATGTCCTCTGGTTGATGTACCCCCTTTGCCGGAGCCTTGTCCGCGACCTAAACGCTTACTATTATGTGTTGATCCTTTTGCAGGTCTTAGGTTACTCAAATCCATAACTTTATATTGTAAATATGGTTAATATTTTAAATATTTTCAACTTTAACCAGGTGTCCCACCTTTACTACCATTCCCAAAATCTGAGGAGTAGCTTCATGCTCGACACTATGATTCAATTTGTGGATACCAAGAGCTTCGAGAGTTCTTTTCTGCCTTTCAGGTTTCCCGTTTTTACTTTTCACCTGGGTGATACGAATTTTTGCCATCGCTGTTCTTTTCTAACCGTTAAAAACTTTATCCATTGCGACACCTCTGTGTTCAGCAACTGTGAAGGCATCTCTCATTTCAAGAAGAGCTGCAAAAGTTGCTTTCACAAGGTTATGAGGGTTCGAAGATCCTTTTGATTTTGCAAGAACGTTCTTTACTCCAACACTTTCCAAAACTGCACGCATAGCCCCACCTGCCTTAACTCCTGTACCTTCAGAAGCGGGTTTGATGAATACCTTTGCACCTCCGAATTTAGCGACCTGTTCATGAGGTATTGTACCGTTAATTACAGGTACTTTTATCAGATTCTTTTTTGCATCTTCGATGCCTTTAGCAATAGCTGTGGTTACTTCACTGGCCTTACCAAGTCCATGCCCGACGATACCATCTTCATTTCCAACAACAACAATAGCTGAAAAACTGAAAGTACGTCCACCTTTTGTAACTTTGGTTACTCTCTGGATGCTAACAAGTCTATCCTTAAGTTCGAGATCGCTGGTTTTAACTTTTCTTATACCGTTTCCCATAATTCATTAGAATTTTAAACCGCCTTCGCGGGCTGCATCAGCCAATGATTTTACTCTNNCCTTTTTCTTTGCATTTGGTAGCAAGAAGCTTTCCGACAAGTTTCGCCTGTTCAATCTTTTTAATACCTGTTTGGGCTGCAATATCTTTTTCTTTAGAGCAGGCCGACAGAAGTGTAACTCCATTCAGGTCGTCAACAACCTGAACATAGATCTGTTTATTGCTACGATAAACTGCAAGCCTTGGTGTTTCTGCATTACCGTTTATTTTTTTCCGGATCCTCATTTTGATCCTTGTTCTTCGTTCCAACTTAGTTAAGGCCATGATTCTTTACATTTACAATTTTTATACCCTAAACACTGGCAGATTTTCCAGCTTTCCTTCTGAGCTGTTCTCCAACAAACTTAATTCCTTTGCCTTTGTAAGGTTCAGGCGGACGGAGAGATCTGATTTTTGCAGCAACATGCCCGATAAGTTGCTTGTCGATACATGTAAGGGTAATAATCGGATTTGCCCTTCTTTCAGTTTTAGTCTCAACTTTAACTTCATTCGGAAGCTGAAGAATTACTTCATGTGAAAAACCAAGGCTCATCTCAAGGTTCTGCCCTTTTGCTTCAGCACGGTAACCTACTCCTACAAGTTCAAGTTCTTTTTTGTATCCCTCCGAAACTCCAACAACCATATTGTGTATAAGTGCACGATAAAGACCATGCAGTGACTTATGATTCTTTGATTCAGATGGTCTGGATAATATGACTTCGTTCCCCACCACTTCGACCTTCAGGTCTTTGTCGACTGCCTGAGTCAACTCTCCCAGGGGTCCTTTCACACTAACCAAATTGCTGTCACCGACACTGACAGTAACGCCTTTTGGCAGGTTTACAGGTAATTTTCCTATTCGTGACATTAAGCTATCCTCCTATTAGTAAACATAACATAATACTTCACCACCGATTTTTTCTTTTTTTGCCTCTTTGTCGGTCATTAAACCTTTTGAGGTAGAAATGATTGCAATACCCAATCCATTAAGAATCCTTGGCATTTCATCCACTCCGATATACTGACGGAGACCCGGACGGCTAACTCGTTGAATTTCTTTGATTGCCGGTTTTTTGCTCTTGGAATTATATTTCAGAGCAATTTTCAATACACCCTGCGGTCCTTCACCATCAATAACCTTATAGCTGAGGATATAACCTTTTTCGAACAGAATTCTGGCAACCTCTTTCTTAAGATTGGATGCTGGTGCCTCCACAACCTTATGACCGGCCATAATGGCGTTCCTTATTCTGGTCAGTAAATCTGCAATTGGATCAGTCATCTTTTATTATTTTGTATAGTTTATAATTATTCTCAATTTACCAGCTGGCTTTTTTTACACCCGGTATAAGTCCGAATGATGCCATTTCCCTGAAAGTTATCCTGCTTACTCCGAATTGTCTCATATAACCTCTGGAACGACCCGTTAATTTGCAACGGTTATGCATTCTGTTAGGATTTGAGTTTCGTGGTAAACGGCTCAATCCAACATAATCTCCGGCAGCTTTAAGCGCTGCTCTTTTTGCAGCATATTTCTGGGTCAGTCTTGCGCGTTTTACTTCGCGGGCTATCATTGATTCTTTAGCCATATAACTAGTTTTTAATGTTTTTAAAGGGTAAACCAAAATGCTTAAGAAGTGCTAATGCTTCTTCGTCTGAATCAGCCGAGGTTACAAATGTTACCTGAAGCCCCATTATCTTTGCAATCTTATCAAGGTCAATTTCAGGGAAAATTATCTGTTCGGTGATTCCGAGTGTATAATTGCCACGNNAGAAATTCGAACATCCTGTCTCTGCGTAATGTTACCATTATACCGATTGGCATGTTTTTTCTCAATTTAAAATTAGAAATATCTTTGGTTGACATGGTCTGAACAGCTTTCTGACCTGCAATATCCGATAACTCCTTTACTCCGAATTCAAGTAGTTTCTTATCGGCTATGGCCTGTCCTACCCCCTGGTTGATTACAATCTTTTGCAACTTTGGGACCTGCATTATCGTTTTGTATCCGAATTCCTTCATCAATGCAGGGATGATCTCGTCTTTATACTTGGTTTGTAGCGCAGGTATGTACATTACTTGATCTCCTCTCCTGATTTTTTTGAATAACGCACTAATTTATCTTTCTCATTAAGTTTTTTACCAACACGTGTAGGCTTTCCGGTTGTGGGATCGATAAGCATCAGATTTGAGATATGTACCGGTGCTTCTTTCTTTAATATGCCACCCTGTGGAGCTTTAGCGTTTGGTTTGGTATGTTTTGATACCATATTTACACTTTCAACAATAGCTCTGTTTTTATCTCTGTTGACTTCCAGAACACGGCCTTTCTGACCTTTTGATTCACCGGTTATGACCATAACCGAGTCTCCTTTTTTTATATGTATTTTCTTCTGCATCGTTGTGTATTTAAAATATTACAACACTTCAGGAGCTAATGAAACAATCTTCATAAACTTGTCACGTAATTCACGGGCAACCGGACCGAAGATACGTGTACCGCGAACTTCGTTAACATTGTTAAGAAGAACCACAGCATTATCATCGAACCTTATATAAGAACCATCGGGACGACGTATCTCTTTTTTTGTTCTGACAACAACTGCTTTACTTACAGTACCTTTTTTTGCTTCACCTGAAGGAAGTGCTGATTTTACACTCACGACAATTTTATCACCTACGGTAGCATATCTTTTTTTGCTACCACCGAGTACCCTGATGCATAAAACTTCCTTTGCACCAGAATTATCGGCTACGGTCAATCTGCTTTCCTGTTGTATCATGATTACTTAGCTCTTTCGATAATTTCAATTAATCTCCAGGTTTTGTTTTTGCTCAGAGGCCTGGTCTCCGATATACGTACTGTATCGCCAACATTGCATGAATTTTCTTCATCGTGTGCCATCAGCTTTTTTGTCCGGTTAATAAACTTGCCATAAATCGGATGTTTTACTTTCCTTTTTATAACGACTACGATGGATTTATCCATTTTAGTACTGACAACTACACCTATACGTTCTTTTCTAAGATTCCTTTCCATTGCTGATCTAGCTATTTGATTTCTTATTCAATTCTCTAATACGCGATTCGGTTTGCAGACGTGCAATCGTAAGTTTCACTTCTCTTACCTTTTGAGGGTTATCAAGAGGCGTGATTGCATGGTTAAGCTTCATACGAACGAGCATGGTCTTCTCAGTATCGATTCTCTCAAGAAGATCTGAAGTGCTTAATTCCTTTATTTCTGAAGTTTTCATTTCTGTCTAAATATTATTCCTGTACGTAATCGCGTCTCACAATAAATTTTGTTGTTATCGGAAGTTTCTGAGCGCCCAGACGAAGCGCTTCTTTTGCAACTTCATATGGCACACCTTCTGCTTCAAGCAGTATCCTGCCCGGAGTTATCGGTACAACAAAACCCTCAGGTGCTCCTTTTCCTTTACCCATACGTACCTCAGCAGGTTTCTTTGTTATGGGTTTATCGGGGAAAATTCTGATCCACAACTGACCCTCACGTTTCATATAACGGGTAACTGCCTGACGGGCTGCTTCGATCTGCCTTCCGGTGATCCAGCTCTGCTCAAGGGCTTTGATACCAAATGACCCGAACGCCAGCTGGTTGCCTCTTTGTGCATTTCCTTTCATTCTTCCCTTCTGGGCTCTCCTGAATTTGGTCCTTTTCGGTTGTAACATTGCTCAAATATTGTTATAAAAATATATATTTCTAAGTCTCTTATTTTTTAGCTTTTCTTTTCAGGCTTTTACTCTTGGCATTTCTTGCACCGATATTAGGACTAAGATCTCTCTTGCCGAATACTTCACCGTTGCATATCCAGACTTTAACGCCAAGCAAACCCACCTTTGTATGAGCTTCAGCCAAAGCATAATCTATGTCAGCACGCAAAGTATGAAGAGGAATACGACCCTCTTTATATGATTCGCTCCTGGCCATTTCAGCTCCACCCAGACGGCCTGAGATCATGATTTTTATTCCTTCGGCTCCCATACGCATTGTTGAAGCGATAGACATCTTGATAGCGCGACGGTAAGAAATTTTTCCTTCAAGCTGACGTGCAATATTATTTGCAACTATATTAGCATCAAGTTCGGGACGTTTAACTTCAAAGATGTTTATCTGAACTTCTTTCTTTGTAATCTTCTTAAGTTCTTCCTTCAGTTTATCCACTTCCTGACCACCTTTACCAATAATGATACCCGGACGTGCCGTATTAACTGTGACGGTAATAAGCTTCAATGTTCTTTCAATAATAATCTTTGAAAGGCTGGCTTTTGCAAGCCTCACGTTCAGATATTCCCTGATTTTGGTATCTTCTACCAGTTTACCTGAAAAATCTTTTCCACCGTACCAGTTTGAATCCCATCCTTTGATTATGCCTAATCTGTTACCTATCGGATTTACTTTTTGTCCCATCTGTTCTATTTTGATGTTTTTTCAACTTCATTAATCTTACTGTCAAGCACAAGAGTAACATGATTTGATCTTTTTCTTACTCTGTAAGCTCTTCCCTGAGGTGCGGTCTGCAATCTTTTCAATGAGCGGCCTCCGTCTACATGAACCTGTTTTACGTAGAGGTTGCTTTCTTCGACTCTTACACCTTCATTCTTAGCCTGCCAGTTGGCAATTGCGGAAAGGAGAAGCTTCTCCATCCTGCGTGATGCTTCCTGTGAACTGTACTTGAGGATATCAAGCGCTTTGTTTACATCTTGTCCGCTAATCAGATCGGTTACCAATCTCATCTTACGCGGAGATGTAGGACAGTTTCTGAGGATCGCCTGGTATCTGTTCTTGGCGGCCTCTTTTTTCCGGTCAGCTGTATTTCTTTTTCTTGCGCCCATTTCTAAATGTTTTATTGTTTACATTACTTATTTATTACCAGAGTGACCCCTGAAAGTACGGGTAGGTGAAAATTCTCCTAACTTATGTCCTACCATATTCTCTGTAATGTAAACGGGGATAAACTTGTTCCCGTTATGAACTGCTATAGTATGTCCGACAAAATCTGGTGAGATCACTGATCTTCTTGACCATGTTTTTATCACCGATTTCTTTTGTCCTTCATTCATTTCCAGAACTCTCTTGCCGAGTTTGAAATCGATAAAAGGGCCTTTTTTAATTGATCTACTCATAATATATCAGTTATTTTTTCCTTCTTTCAATAATGAATTTTGCAGAGTATTTCTTTTTATCTCTGGTCTTGAAACCTTTTGCAGGAATTCCTTTACGTGATCTTGGATGTCCACCTGAAGCTCTTCCTTCACCACCACCCATCGGGTGATCGACAGGATTCATAACCACGCCTCTTACTCTTGGACGGCGTCCCTGCCAGCGTGAGCGGCCTGCTTTGCCTGATCTCTCGAGGTTATGGTCGGGATTAGAAACCGTACCAATAGTTGCACGGCAGGTAGTAAGGATCATTCTTGTTTCACCTGAGGGAAGTTTGATTGTTGCATATTTCCCTTCACGTGCAGACAACTGTGCATAAGTTCCTGCACTGCGGGCCAAGGCTCCACCTTTACCCGGTTTAAGTTCAATGTTATGAATAATAGTACCCATAGGTATGTCGCTTAGAAACAAGGTATTTCCGATTTCCGGGGCAACATCTTTGCCTGACAATAATGTCTGACCAACCTGAAGCCCTACCGGGGCCACTATGTATCTCTTCTCACCATCCTTATAAAGAACAAGAGCAATCCTTGAAGAACGATTCGGATCGTATTCGATTGTCTTTACTGTTGCAGGCATGCCATCTTTTTCCCTGAGGAAATCGATAACTCTGTACATCTTTTTGTGACCGCCTCCGATGTATCTCATAGTCCGTTTGCCGTTAACATTCCTTCCTCCGGAATTTTTATGCGGTCGAAGCAAGGATTTCTCCGGCGTAGCACT
>PLMC01000066.1 GCA_003141495.1 Bacteroidales bacterium | reverse complement strand
ACATCTTCTTCAGTAAGTTTTGTCTCAGTAAAAGTGAGAACTTCTCTCTCCACATCGGTGGTTATATGCCCCGACCAGATAAGGTAAATATTGTTTCCAGCCATAAGTCTTTCAAGCTGTGAAATAACCTTACCATTAAAAGGTTGCTCATTCCCCCCTCGATGCATTCCGACTCCGACAGAATTGACTGTCTTGCTTAAAATAAAATAAGAAAACTCNNAGCATCTGCCTGTAGACATTTCTTATCTCGTCTGTCTGAAGATTATTGATCTCATCCAACTTACTTTTAAGATCAGTTATATTTGCTGACGGAAGAACATTTCCCGTAGTTACGGTGTACCCATTATCCTTTTTGGAATAAACAACGAGCGACATATCCGCATACTGATTCTGATCACTATGCCTTGAAACATTCTGAAGACTCTCAAGTACAAACATGAAAAGTCTTTTTCTCCCTAAAAATCCAAATTCTGAATTTTCCATCTCCTTTTCGAGAAGCATCAGAAGCGGTACGGAATTTTCATTTGTTACAACGCCTCTGTATACAAACATGAGGCGCTCTTTCATCATTTTATCACGGATTCGCTTGGTAAGATCCATATAATGAAAATATGGTGGTTTAATTAGTTTTTAAAAATAGTATAATTTGATTATTTTACAAATAAAAATCAACGGAAAGGGAGTTGAAAGAGTAATTATCCGAGTCATGCTTCGACTTCACTCAACCGGCCCACCCCTCCCTGTCGAGATTTCTATAATTGATTGCTTCGGAAATATGTTCGGCAGTAATATTCTCAGAATCATCCAGATCTGCAATAGTTCTGGCAACTTTTAATATCCTGTCGTAAGCTCTAGCTGAAAGTCCCCGTATATCCATTGCAGTTTTAAGCAGCTTTCCTCCTGATTCATCGAGCTGACAGTACCTTCGCTGCATTGAGGAAGACATCTGAGAATTTGAGTAAACTCCTTTTACTGTCTCAAATCTTTTTGCCTGAATTGCCCTGGCTCTCACAACTCTGTCGCGTACAACCGATGACAGTTCCACTTTCCCTGCATCGGAAAGCTTATCATAATTGACAGGAACAACTTCAATGTGAATGTCAATACGGTCGAGAAGTGGTCCGGATATCCTGTTCAGATATTTTTGTACCATTCCCGGTGAACACATGCATTCTTTTTCAGGATGATTATGAAACCCGCAGGGACACGGATTCATGCTTGCCACGAGCATAAAACTTGCAGGATAGTCAACAGTTGATTTTGCCCTTGAAATTGTAATAATCCTGTCTTCAAGCGGTTGCCGCATAACTTCCAGGACAGTCCGTTTGAACTCAGGAAGCTCATCGAGAAATAACACTCCATTATGACCAAGGGAAATTTCTCCCGGTTGAGGAAAGGTACCTCCGCCTACGAGTGCGACATCTGAAATCGTGTGGTGTGGCGATCGGAATGGTCTTTTTGTCATAAGGGCAGTATGATCATCTATCTTGCCGGCTACCGAATGTATTTTGGTGGTTTCGAGAGCCTCTTCAAGTGTCAGAGGCGGAATAATTGTAGGTAACCTCTTGGCAAGCATGGTCTTCCCTGCTCCTGGAGGGCCTATCATTATTATATTATGCCCCCCGGCTGCAGCCACTTCAAGAGCACGTTTGACATTCTCTTGTCCGCGAACATCGGAAAAATCAACATCGTATTTGTTTGCTTCGCTTGCAAAAATCTCAAGAAGATCAACCTTCACCGGACTGAACTTTCTGGTGCCATTAAAGAAATCAACTACATCGCTAAGGTTTTCCATGCCATATACATCCAACCCGTCTACCACAGCCGCTTCTCTGGCATTTTTCACAGGAACAATAACTCCTTTGAATCCCTCTTCCCTGGCCCGCAATGCAATTGGGAGGACTCCCTTGACTGGTTGAAGAGTTCCATCGAGTGATAGCTCTCCCATCGAAACAAATGATTCAATCTCCTCTTTTGATACTTTTTCATCGGCGGCCAGAATGCCGAGAGCAAGAGGCAGATCATAAGCCGATCCCTCCTTTCTGATATCAGCAGGAGCCATATTAATAACAACCTGTTTCCCAGGCCAGTGTAGGTTGAGTGCACGAAGAGCCGATTCAATTCTCTGATGACTCTCTCTCACGGCACTATCAGGCAAACCCACAAGAAAAAACTGGATGCCACGTGAGACGTTAACTTCGATCGTAACGGTCACTGCATCAATACCAGTAACGGCACTGGCAAATGTTCTGACTAACATAATTTTAAGTTTACTAGCACATTAGGAAACCAGTATCAAATATAGAGAATAAAAAGACAAAAGACAAAAGGAAAAAGACAAAAGTTGAAGAAGGTTGAAGAGTTGAAAGATTTAAGGAGTTGAATAAATTGAAGTGTTGAAGCTTTGAAAAGCTTGAATGGTTAAAGATTTAACGCATATTCAACTCATTCTTTGCCCAATCATCCATTTTCTTTTCTAATATGCTTAATGGCATGCATCCATCCTTTAAAAATTCATCATGAAAATCAGAAAGCTTAAATTTACTACCTAATTGTTTTGAGTATTTTTCTCTCAACTCCCTGATTTTTAACTCGCCTATTTTATAACTGAGTGCTTGCCCGGGATAAACCATATAACGTTCTATCTCAGCAGTCGCAGCTTCTTCGCTGATAGCTTCATTATCCATTGAGTATTTAATGGCATCCTCCCTCGTCATCTTGCCGGTGTGCATTGCTACATCAACCACTAACCGAATGGCTCTATGTATCTCATCGCCTAAAGCTCCCATTTGCTGATAAGGATCAGTATAAAGGCCGAGCTCTTTGCCAAGACTTTCGCAATATAAAGCATACCCTTCACCATAAGCACCATACCAGATAAAACGACGGAACTTTGGAAGTGAGGCATTCTCCCTTTGCAGCGACATCTGGTAATGATGGCCCGGTATAGCTTCATGCAGAAATGTACTTTCCATCCCTGAAGTAACATTGAATTTTGTTGCATCAATAATGGGTACATAAAAAATCCCGGGTCTTGTTCCATCGGGTAGTCCC
>PLMC01000003.1 GCA_003141495.1 Bacteroidales bacterium | reverse complement strand
GCAAGAGTTGCTGCCAATGATGATGAGGAGATAGGCAAACTCATCGCTGAAGCTATGAGTAAGGTTCATAAAGAGGGAGTCATAACAGTTGAAGAATCTAAAGGAACCACAACCTCAGTTGAAGTTGTTGAAGGTATGCAGTTCGACCGCGGATATATTTCAGCATATTTTGTAACCAATGCCGAGAAGATGGAAGCCGACCTTGAAAATCCATATATACTTATCTACGACAAGAAAGTTTCCACTATGAAGGACATGCTTCCTGTTCTTGAAGCAACAGCTCAGAGCGGACGTCCATTGCTGATTGTATCGGAAGATGTTGAAGGTGAAGCTCTTGCAACTCTTGTTGTCAATCGTTTGCGTGGTTCTCTGAAAGTATGTGCTGTTAAAGCTCCCGGATTTGGCGACAGAAGGAAAGAGATGCTTGAAGATATCGCCATTCTGACCGGTGGTACAGTTATTTCAGAAGAAAAAGGCCTGAAACTCGAAAATACAACTCTTGACATGCTTGGTACTGCAGAAAAAGTTACTGTAAATAAAGAAAATACAACTATTGTAAACGGTGCTGGCGACAAGGAAATGATCAAAGCACGCATTGCTCAGATCAAACAACAGATGACAACCACTACTTCTGATTATGATAAGGAAAAACTTCAGGAACGCCTCGCTAAACTTGCAGGAGGTGTAGCTGTTCTTTATATCGGAGCTTCTTCGGAAGTTGAGATGAAAGAAAAGAAAGACCGCGTTGATGATTCACTTCATGCAACACGTGCTGCAATTGAAGAAGGTATTGTTCCGGGTGGTGGTGTTGCATATTTGCGTGCAATAAGTGCCCTGGAAGGACTTAAAGGGGAAAATGAAGATCAGACAACAGGTATTGAAATTGTCAAACGTGCAATTGAAGAACCTTTGCGTCAGATCGCAGTTAACTCCGGGAAAGAAGGAGCTGTTGTTGCTCAGAACGTTAAAACAGGTAAAGGTGATTATGGCTACAATGCCCAGACTGACAAATATGAGAAACTTTATGCATCGGGTGTAATTGATCCTGTTAAAGTTGTCCGCGTGGCTCTTGAAAATGCCGCCTCAGTTGCAGGTATGTTCCTTACCACAGAAGCTGTAGTTGTAGACGTAAAAGAAGATGCTCCTGCAGGTCCTCCTCAGGGAATGGGTGGCGGAATGCCAGGAATGATGTAAGATTATTTTAATATAAATTCAATATAGTAGAGTAGAGACGCCCAATTTGGACGTCTCTACGTATTTATGGACCAGTCCTTTTACCCCCTAACCCCCTCAAGGGGGGTCCTTAAACATGAAAGTATAAAAGTCCCCCATTACGAGCCTGTCGAGGAAGAGGGATCTAGAGGTGAAACATACTATATAAATTGTAGAATGCAGAGGAATAAGAAAGGCCGCGTTTTGGGAGGATTTTTTATATATTTGCACCTGATTTAAAGCAAGCTTGTTCGATGAACAATATCCGGAATTTCTGTATTATAGCTCATATTGATCATGGTAAGAGTACACTGGCAGACCGGTTACTTGAGAAGACAAATACGATTACCGAGAGAGAATACCAGGCTCAGGTACTCGACGACATGGACCTTGAAAGAGAGAGAGGTATTACCATTAAAAGCCATGCAATTCAGATGGAATATTTCCACGATAGTAAAAAATTTATCCTTAATCTGATTGATACTCCAGGGCATGTTGATTTCTCTTATGAAGTTTCACGTTCAATTGCGGCTTGTGAGGGTGCGTTACTGGTTATCGATGCTACACAGGGTATTCAGGCACAGACAATATCGAACCTTTACATGGCAATCGACCATAATCTTGAAATAATTCCTGTTCTCAATAAAATGGATATGGCCAGTGCAATGCCTGAAGAGGTTAAGGATCAGATTGTTGACTTGGTAGGTTGCAAGCGGGAAGAAATAATCGAGGCAAGTGCCAAAACAGGGATGGGAGTTGAGGAAATCCTTCGTGAAATAGTAACCCGCATTCCGCCTCCAGAAGGAAAGGCAGAGGCTCCTTTGCAAGCACTGATCTTTGATTCAATCTTCAACTCATTCCGAGGCATTATAGCTTATATTAAAATTGTGAATGGGACAATCCGTAAGGGAGACAAGGTCAAATTTGTAAATACCGGCCATGAATATAATGCAGAAGAGATAGGGGTCTTGAAACTAAAACAGGACCCTCGTGAAATTATGAAAGTGGGAGATGTGGGGTATATTATCACAGGGGTAAAAGTATCGGCGGAAGTTAAAGTGGGGGATACAATTACTCATGCAATAAATCCATGCGAAAAGGCAATATCCGGATTTGAGGATGTAAAACCTATGGTGTTTGCAGGATTATACCCTGTTGATGCTGATGATTATGAGGATCTGAGAATCTCTATCGAGAAATTGCAGCTGAATGATGCTTCCTTATCATTTATCCCTGAATCGTCAGCTGCACTCGGATTTGGATTCAGGTGTGGATTTCTCGGATTACTTCACATGGAAATTATACAGGAACGTCTTGACCGGGAATTTGATATGGATGTTATTACAACTGTTCCGAATGTTTCATTTAAGGCTTATACAACCAGGGGAGAAGTAATTGATGTTCATAACCCGTCGGGATTACCTCCGGTCAACCACCTCGAACGTATTGAGGAACCATATATAATCGCACAGGTAATCACATTATCGGAATATGTCGGGTCAATTATGAAACTTTGTATCGATAAAAGGGGTGTTCTGAAAAACCAGGTTTACCTTACACGCGACAGAGTCGAACTGACTTTTGAAATGCCTCTTGCGGAAATTGTTTTCGATTTCTATGATAAACTTAAAAGTATTTCTAAAGGGTACGCCTCTTTTGATTATTACTATACAAGCTATCAAAAAGCTGATCTGGTACGACTTGATATTCTTTTAAACGGCGAAATGGTAGATGCGCTTTCAACTCTTATTTATAGAGGACATGCATACGATTTTGGAAGGAAGATGTGCGTTAAATTAAAAGAACTGATTCCTAGGCAACAGTTCGATATTGCGATACAGGCAGCAATTGGAGCTAAAATTATTTCCCGTGAAACAGTTAAGGCTGTCAGAAAAGATGTAACTGCAAAATGCTACGGAGGTGATATTACCAGGAAAAGGAAGCTTTTAGAGAAGCAGAAGAAAGGGAAAAAACGTATGCGTCAGGTAGGAAATGTAGAAGTTCCTCAACAGGCATTCCTGGCAGTCCTGAAACTTGACTAATCTCTTTTGTTTTCTCTGTGATCCTCTGTGGATCCTCAGTGGCCCTCTGTGTAATAAAAAAAATAAAGAACTTACACAGAGCAACACAGAGAAGCACAGAGTTACACAGAGAACAGTATTATCTGATAAGTTTATAGCCTCTGCCATGAACATTGAGTATTTTTACTGAAGAATCTTTCTTTAGATATTTCCTTAAACGGGTGATATATACATCCATGCTCCTGGCATTGAAATAGTTATCATCGATCCAGATAGTTTTTAATGCAAAGTTCCTCTCCAGTATTTCATTCGCATGCCGGCATAAAAGCTCAAGAAGTTCAGATTCCTTAGTCGTAAGTTTAATCGCCTGATCGTTGAAAACCAGCATTTGTTTCAGTGAATCAAACGAATATCCGCCTATTGTATAGGATTCACTTTTCCTGTTCACAGCAGGGGAGGTTGTTCTTCTGATTATGGCTTCAATGCGGTAAAGAAGCTCTTCCATCGAAAAGGGTTTTGTGATGTAATCATCGGCTCCCGATTTGAAGCCGTCAATAATGTCTTCTTTTTGATTTTTTGCTGTTAGGAAAATAATTGGAATATCCGGATTTAAGCGCCGAATCTCTCTGGCAAGTATGATCCCGTCCATTTCAGGCATCATAATGTCCAGTATGCACAGGCCAAACGATCCAGTCGGGAATGCTTCAAGAGCCAGGTTACCGTTAATAAAAAGTACCGTCTCATAGTTTTTAGCAGTAAGATAGTTTCGAAGCAACAGGCCCAGATTATTATCATCTTCTGCAAGAAGGATTCTGATATTATTCATTGTAATTTGTTTTGAGGGAGAAATATTATGAATTTTGTTCCCTTGTTTATCTGACTTTCAACTTTTATGGATCCATTATGTTCATCAATAATTTTCTTAACATAACTTAAACCGAGACCAAAACCTTTTATATTATGAACATTTCCTGAATGGACACGAAAAAACTTGTCAAAAATTCTTTTCAGGTTTTCTTTACCAATGCCAATACCTTTATCTTCAATGGATATAACGATACCTTTTTTGTTATTCCGTGTGGAGATTGTTATGTCAGGTTTATCCTTAGAGTATTTAATTGCATTATCTATAAGGTTTGAGATTGAATTCAGAAAATGAACTTCATCAATTATAGCCAGAGGTCGGGTTGCCTGAAAATCAATATTGATTGTTCCATTGCGGTCATTGATCTGGAGTGCAAAATTATCCACAGCCTTATCAATAATTCCATGAACATCCATCTCAACTAGGTTAAGCTTCATTATCATCCTCTCAAATATAGCCATCTGAAGAACTTTTTCAACCTGAAATTTCAACCTCATGCTCTCATCGGAAATAACTTTCGCCAGTCCGTCAATGTTTTTATCCTTATCGGCTATAGTTTTATCAGCCATCATCTGGGAAGCAAGAGAAATAGTTGAAATCGGTGTTTTGAGCTCATGAGTCATATTGTTGATGAAATCGTTCCTTATTTCTGAAATCTTTTTCTGGCGGAAGATTACGATAAATGTTCCTGTGGAGAGAATAATTAATATCAGGATAAAAAGCAAAGTTATGAACCCCAGGTTCCCGATTTTTTCAAACTTATAATGTTGCTCTTGCAGACAATATAAGACTATTTGATTCTGACTTGGAACTGGATCATTAGGGAAAAGCTGAATAATGAACTTATTTGTGCCTGGTTTATCATTAAAACCGGGTGTTTTCCAAATAGTTCCATAACGTCCTGAACGTATTGAATATTCAAAATTAAGATATATTCCGACATTATTAAGTGCTGTCCGGAGTTCCACTTTAAGTTTTTCGGGGTTAATCCTTTCTCTAATATCAGGTGTATTGCGAAGAATTTTCTCCATTATCTTCTCAAGGGAAACAATCTTATTGGTTACCCTTCCCTTAATTTCAGAACTTGTTATCTGGGACGAAGGTTCGATTGTTTCATCCGTAGAGTAAGTAGAGATATTTTCGGATGATATAAAAATCTTATGACCTGAACTTGTTATAGCTATTGGCTTTCCGGGATTATTTAGGCCATATGTTTCCAGAAGTGCCGAATTGGGTTGATATCCATGAATTTTTTTTGCCAGGGGTGAATTAGCCGGGATTATTGCGGTAATTGAATCTGTTGACGCAGGATCTATATCTTCTACAATATTTTTGATTAATTCCTTTTCCTCCAGATCAAGAACAACGGATTCAAGGGCTTTATTTGCGAGGTAACGGAATTGTTGGTCAGTTATCACAACTGCTCCGCGAATCCAGTATAATTGTATAAGTACCAGACCCGTGATTGCCAGAAAAAAAAAGACGGCCAGTAATACAATGGTTATACGTTTCATACATTTGCAAAAGTACTTGTATAAATTCTATATTGTTAAACTTTAACTTTCTTTAACAGAAAGAAATAAGAAGGTTGGAATGCCTTAAGTCTGGAGTGCCTAAAGTTTTAAGAATCATTGAGTGTCCGGAATTGACCCAACTCTAGGCACTATAGGCACTTTAAGCACTCTGGGCACTTTTCTTTAATTTTAACATATCATTAAAGTATTGTTAATTTTCAGCTATTTAGAGAAATTAATTTTTTTATCCCGGGAATCCGTAATATATTTGTACAGGATTTGGCACGATATTTGTCTTAAACGATATAGAGGTTTTTTTCATAGGTTAGGTTAGTTTTAGGGTTATCAAAACTGTGGGCCGCATTCGCGGCCCACTTCTTTTTACCCTTTTCTGGATAGGGTTAATACCTTTATAACATTAAGATCTTTCTCCCTTGCCACATGAAACATGTGATTCCTTATCTTACTTGATTTTTTTCTCTGGATCCAGGTAAGATCAATAACAAATGATGATTTATCTTTAAAAATCAGCTTAATTTTTTTCTGTCGGCGGGGCATTATAAGCTCCTTGATGTCAATCCATTTGAATGAATGTGTTTTAGGCTTGAAAACTCCAAATTTATACTCTATTTTATCACTGTCAATTGAGAAGAACAGATTTGTTCCTTTAAAAGTAGCGACACCGGCTATTATGAATACCACCAGACTAATTCCAAAAGGAGCCACTGAAAGTACTGGTGCTATGCTTTTTTGTCCCAGGATGAGGCTTACAAATAAAACGTATAATCCGGCAAGGAAAAATAATGTAGCAAAACTCCATAAAAGGATTTTTCTTCCTTTTGAGAACTCCTCTTCTGACAGACTATAATACAAATTTTCCATACTCTATTGGGTTAAGTAATGTAAATTCTTATCCTTAATCGTATCAAGATCAATATTAAAAACAGCAGTAACAGAGTCAATTTCCCTCAGTTTTAAAGTTATAGAGTTAAGGTCGGCTTCTTTTTCAGAAATCTGTATTTGTAAAAGATAATCGATGTTTTTAAGCTTATTCAGAAGAAAGTTTTTGCCTGAACGGTTAGAGATCAGGCTAAAATTAAGATCCGAATGATCATCATTATTGGAAAATCTGCTGAATGCCTGTTCAGAATGGATATCCCCGTTCAGTTTGAGAGGGTTGATGTTTTTAAGAGAAATCCTGAATTTTTTATTTAATGAAAAGGATAGTTTATAATCCGGTTCGGCAGAAACTAGTCCCAGCAGAACATAGTCATTATTCTGTTCAACTTTAAGTTTTACCTTGGTGACTTTTTGATTGCTCTTCATCTTTCATAACTGAAACTGATAAAGTTAGGAAAAAAATGAGATACAAATCCTTAACTGCTGTAATTATCTTTTAGTCTTTTCCAGGCCCGGCTGGCAGCTTCCTGTTCTGCCTCCTTTTTTGATGAGCCATGACCTTCTCCGAACTCCTGCTTGTCAATGAAAAGAGTAGTTGAGAATACTGATTTTTTCATATCGAAATCATATTCCTCCTTATATGTGAAGATGAGGTTTGATTTATGTTTCTGTACCCATTCAAAAACCAGGCTCTTATAATCTGAATCGGTTTTAATAATCAAATCCAGATCCAGATATTTATTGAGCACATTTTTTATGAAAAGCTTTTTTGTCTTTTTAAACCCTTTATCCAAAAAAACAGTTCCTATAAGCGCCTCAAAAGCGTCTCCATAAAGATTTTTTGTAAGATGGGAGGAATTTACTTTGCTAATGAGTATTTTATTAATCCCCATGGATACAGCCAGTTGATTAAGAACATCGCGGTTAACGATCCTTGAACGGATTTTTGTTAGGAATCCTTCATTGGCTTCAGGGAATTTTTCGAACAGGTAATCTGATAGAATTGCATCCAGTACAGCATCTCCAAGATACTCAAGCCTTTCATTATTCACTTTTTTACCATTTGGAAGAATAAACGTTGCTGAACGGTGAATAAAGGCTACTTCATATAATTCCAGGTTTCCTGGACTGAACCCCAAAATCTTTTTTAAACGGGAACTGAATTCCCGTTTATCCAGTAAATATGTACCATTTATTCTTNNACCTTCCTGTGCTGTGCTTTGTTGAGTGTTAAATTCAGGTTCTGATCGATATCCGGATCCGGAACCTTAAAATTAATTGTTGGAGGTATAATATCGTGAACAACAGCCATAATTGCTGCAATAGCTTCAATAGCGCCTGCGGCGCCAAGAAGATGACCAGTCATGGATTTTGTTGAACTGATATTCATTTTGTAAGCATGTTCCCCGAATACATTTACGATAGCTTTTGTTTCAGATATATCGCCAAGAGGAGTTGCTGTCCCATGCACATTTATATAATCAATGTCTTCAACCTTCAGATTGGCATCTGCTACAGCAAGTTTCATTACATTACGTGCACCGAGACCCTCCGGGTGAGGCGCTGTAAGGTGATAAGCATCAGCAGTTAATCCGGTGCCAATAAATTCAGCATATATCCTTGCACCCCTTACTTTTGCATGTTCATACTCTTCGACAATCAGAGACCCGGCGCCTTCCCCGAGAACAAATCCATCACGGGTTTTATCAAATGGTCTTGATGCTGATTGAAATTCTGCATTATTTGTAGAGAGAGCCTGCAGAGCATTAAAACCACCGATTCCCGGTTCATTTATACTGGCCTCTGACCCGCCAGTGACAAAAATATCAGCTTTTCCCCAACGTATATAATTGACAGCATCAATTATTGAGTTTGTGGAAGAGGCGCATGCTGACACAGTTGCAAAGTTTGGTCCTCTGAAACCATATTTTATAGAAATTGCCCCTGCAGCGATATCTCCAATCATTTTTGGTATAAAGAACGGACTGAATCGGGGTGTCCCATCCCCAAGGACATAACCCTTAATCGCCTGAAAAAAGGTTTCAATTCCCCCGACACCTGATGCCCATATAACACCAACTCTGTCTTTATCAACAGTATCCAGGTTTAACCCTGAATCAATCAGTGCCTCATCAGTAGCAACAAGTGCATATTGTGCATATAAATCCAGTTTGTTGGCTTCTTTTCT
>PLMC01000128.1:13344-72732 GCA_003141495.1 Bacteroidales bacterium | reverse complement strand
GATGAATTTCTCAATAAGGTAGTTAAGGTTAACACTGAGCTCACCCCTTCAGGATTATTGGGAAGAATTCTTATGATAGAATCTTTATTAGGCAGAGTCAGAGGTCAGGTCCGATACTCATCGCGGCTAATCGATATTGATATCCTTCTGTATGAAGATTTGATTGTGGAAGAAGAAAGTCTGAAAATCCCGCATCCGTTGTTACAACAAAGAAAATTTGTATTGGTTCCTCTGTGCGAAATTGCATCTGAGATTATTCATCCTGTTATGAAAAAGTCAATTGCTGAGCTACTGGAAATATGTGAGGACAAGAGTGAAGTGAAAAAATTCTTTGGCCCCCCAACCCCTCCCGCTTTGCAGGACAAGCTATGAAGGGGGATGGTCGCGAAGCGCAAGAGGGCATTTCTACAGCAACCCGTTATCCGCAAAACTGTAGTAATCCTTATCTGAGATTATCAGGTGATCTAGAAGCTGTATGTCCATCAGAATGCCTGCCTCTTTTATTTTCTGGGTTATTTTTGAATCAGATTCGCTTGGATTAAGATTTCCTGAAGGATGATTATGGCAAACTATTATGCCAGACGCGAGACATTCGATTGCTTCTTTCATCACAAGCCGCACATCGGTAACAGTTCCGCTGATGCCTCCCTGACTCAGCTTCATCCTGTTAATCACTTTATTTGATCTGTTCAGGAACAGTATCCAGAATTCTTCATGAAGAAGGTCGGAAAGCAATGGCTGAAAAATGTCTGCAACATCTTTTGAGCTCCGGATCTGAGGAACATACTGAACTTCCGACAACTTACGTCTGCGACCCAGTTCAAGAGATGCAGCAATTGTTACGGCCCGCGCAGTGCCTATACCACTTACCTTTTTCAAGTCAGTTATTGTAAGCTTCCCGAGGCTATTCAGGTTATTGTTAACAATACCNNGAACTGATGAGTATTGCCAGCAGTTCGGCATCACTAAGACTCGCAGTACCTTTCTGAATAAGTTTTTCCCTGGGTCTGTCTTCAACAGCCCAGTCAGTAATTTTTAGAGACATCTAGCAGCAATTTAGAAATGCGTATGCAAGATAATCAAATCTAACTAAATTACAAAGATAAAATGGCGCACGATTCAGGACGCACGACGCAAGGGGAACCTCGTTATGTTTAAATTTTAATGGATTTTTTCACCGTGGGTCGTGAGTCGTGTGCCCTGTGTCGTATAAAAAAGGCCGTACCATAACGATACAGCCTCCTGAGATGTTCTTTAATAATATTATAAGCTGCTAACGTGCTTAACAATTGAGGATTTGAGGTTAGAAGCCTTTTTCTTATGAATAATATTCTTCTTTGCAAGCCTGTCAAGCATAGATGTTAATTTTGGAAGAAGTGCCGCTGCCTCTTCCTTATTGCTTGTTGCACGAATGGTCTTCAGAGCATTACGCGTTGTTTTTGCATAATATTTNNAAAGAACTTTAAAATGCGGATGCAAAGAAAGGATGTTTTTTTTGAACCGCAAAATATTTTGACTTAAAAAAATATCTGATTAAAAGGTTCTGTGGATCCAGCAATCTGTTAATGGCAATAAAGCGTACCCTAATTCTATACGTCGCATATCAGGATGCATTTACGCAAGGACTCCAGTTTATCTTTCTGAGTCGGAACAAATTCCTGACCAACGAAACCTTTATATCCTGTTTTTACGAGCGCTCTCATTATTGCTGGATAATATAGCTCCTGAGTCTCATCAAGTTCGTTTCTTCCGGGTACGCCTCCTGTGTGAATATGTCCGATGTACGAACTGTATTTTGTAATTGTGTCAATGATATTTCCTTCCATGATCTGCATGTGGTAAATATCATAAAGCAGTTTGAATCTCTGCGATCCTACCATTTCGCAAAGCGCAGATCCCCAGCTTGTTTTATCACACTGATAGTCTTTGTGACCATAGCTGTTCAGAAGTTCCATTATGATGGTTACACCATATTTTTCAGCTGAAGGCATAAGTTTGCGCAATCCTTTCGAACAATTTATCATTCCTTCATTATCATTCTGTCCTTCACGATTGCCTGAGAAACAGATAAGATTTGGAACACCTGCAGCTGCTGCTTTAGGAATCATGTTCTCAAAATCAGTTATCAGTTTCTCATGATTTTCAATCCGGTTAAATCCCTTTGGAATGCCCCAGTCAGTTGCATAACCTACCGCACATTTGAGACCGGCATTTTTTACTATAGCCCAATCCTTTTCGCCCAGTAATTCAATAGATTCTATCCCCATTTCCTTGCAAGCTTTGGCCAGATCCTCAAGTGGGATATCACTATAACACCATTGACTTACTGAATGATGGATATTTCCTTTCAGCTGTGTGGTTCCCTTGCCATCTCCGGCAAAAACACTGTTTAAAGGGCTTGCCGCTGTTATTACTGCTGCACCTGCTATACTTCCTATCATTTTTCTTCTGTTCATGGTTTATAATCTTAGAAAATTTCAGTTTAAAAATAGTAAATATATTGTGCTTTGATTTCTTTTTTTCAAGATTCCAAGTAATTGAATGAAATGGCATTAGCTTTGCGCACATTCCTTTCAGATGCTTACTTTGCAGTTAAAAAGGTTAAGTAAAGGGAAAAAGACTAAAATAGTGATCCTTAACTTAATGTTCTATCTTTGTGTAAGGGATATAATCTTCATTTGATTTTATGCAAATTCCTTCACGACACCATTACAGGGAGGGACACTCCATCGAACTTCTTCGAAGCGGGGAAAATTTTTTCGCAGCATATGAAAAGGCTATAGACGAAGCAAAACAATATATTCATTTTCAGACTTATATTGTTGATGATGATGAGACAGGGAGACGCATTGTGAACGCACTTGTCAGGGCATCAGAAAGAGGTATCAGAGTCTATTTCCTGCTTGACGCCTATGGAGGCAACAGCTTTTCAAAAGAGCTGATAAACCAGGTTGAAAAAGCCGGTATTCTTTTCCGGTTATTTTCTCCTCAATTAATAACAAAGGGTTTTCAGTTTAGTCTCAGACTTCATCATAAAGTATTGCTTATCGATGGTGAGACAGCAATTATTGCCGGGATGAATATTGCCGACCGTTATCATGGCAAGACAGGTTTAAAAGAATGGCTCGACTTTGCTATTTTGATAAAAGGTCCCGAATGCGCCCATGTTCTTTTCATTCTTAAGAGGCTCTGGAACAGAGCTTTTATCTCCAGGAAGGAGCGTTCGAGGGAAACTGTACATTATCCGATGGTATATTCTGAGAATGTTAAAGTAAAAGTTCTACAGAATAACTGGTACAGAAATAAAATTGAGATACTTAAGAGCTATCGTTCAGCGCTAAAACACGCCCAGAGCAGGATGACAATTTTTGGCAGTTATTTTTTACCCGGACGAAATGAAAGAAGACTCCTGAGGAATGCAAGCCGTCGGGGTGTAGATATTAGAATAGTACTTTCGGCTGAATCGGATGAGCCTGTTTTCAAAAGGGCAACAAATTTTCTTTATGATTTTATTCTCAGGAATAATATTACAATTTATGAATACCTGCCATCAAACCTTCACGCAAAAGTTGCAACTGTTGATGGTAACTGGAGTACAATCGGCAGTTATAACATGAACCATCTAAGCGATTATGGCAGCGTCGAAATGAATGCAGATATACTTGATAACCAGTTTACAGAAAAATTTGAGGGACTTCTACAGGAGATCATTGAAAAAGATTGCCGTCAGGTGACATTTGATGAATATATCCGGCGCAAAACCTGGCTATTCCAGATTATCGGCTGGTTTTCATACCAGATGATCAGAATCATGATGAGGCTTATGTTTGCACTTGCTGCAAAAAGATCAAAGCCAAATTACCCCTGAAAGCAGTAGAGACGCCCAGGTAACATGCGACGAGACTGAATATTCAATTGCGACCAAGTTGAAGGAAAGAAAACTGATGGCAGCTGGAAAATCCTATGATGATGCCTATAGTGATGCAATCGATATAACAATTAAACTGATGGAGAATATGGTTAAGCTGGCAAAATCTCATTACAGGATTGCAATTCCCGATTCTATAACCATGTATGCCGCAACTATCGACCCTAATGAAAAATAATCTTCAGTTAAATAGAAAATATCTATGTCCATCCGTTTATTAATACGTGAAACAAAAATCAATTGAAAGATGTTTTATGAATAAAGAAAGTATGATAGTACATCTCTTTAATATTACCAATTTTAAGGTCGACGGTGGTGCAATGTTCGGGGTTGTTCCGAAAGCTCTATGGTCACGCGTTTATTCCTCAGATGAAAATAACCTCATTGTTCTTACGCTTCGGTCACTGGTGGTTGAAACTGCCGGGCATGTGATTCTTGTCGATACAGGATGGGGAGAAAAGCAGAATGAGAAATTCTTCCGGCACATCAATCTGCATGGAGGTGAAGGATTAATGGAAGGACTTAAGAATAAAGGCTACAAACCTGAGGATATTACGGATGTTTTCCTTACACACCTGCATGCCGATCATTGCGGGGGCGGGGTAAAAAGAACAAGAGGAGAGGAAAATTATGAACTGACATTCCCGGAAGCAATTTATCATGTCAGTCGAAAACAGTGGGAATGGGCTTCAAAGAATAATCTACGCGAAGCTGATTCATTTCTTGAAGAAAACATATTGCCTATCGGTGAAAGCGGCCATCTTAATCTGGTGGAGGAAGAAGGAGAATTATTTCCGGGTTTTACCACAATGATATGCTATGGACACACTCCCGGACTGATGATTCCTATAATTAAATTCAAGGATAAAACACTTGTTTATACAGGAGATCTTATTCCTACGGTTGCCCATATTCCCATTATCTGGAACATGAGCTACGATATCGAGTCGTTAAAAACAATTGAAGAAAAACAAAGAGTGCTTAATGAAGCTCTTGAAGGTGGTTATATATTTGTATTTCAGCATGACGAACACATTGAATGCTGTAATCTTGAAATGACACCAAAAGGGATAAGAGCCAAAGAAAAATTTGATTTCAAAGATCTTTTATTAAAATAAATTTAAAGAACTGACACAGAGGATCACTGAGGAATCACAGAGTTACACAGAGTGATATTTCAGTGGCTCTCTGTGCATCCTCTGTGTTTCTCTGTGTAACTTATAAAATATTGTTTCTTTCAGAATTTTTATATTATTTACCGGTTTGTTCATATATTTGATATAGCCTTATGTTAAGTTTTACAATTGCTTTATAATCATCTCATTGTTAATTAATTAATTCCTACTTATATGGCAGAATTTATTTACGAGAAACCTTTTCAGATTGAAAAAGACTCCACTATCTATAGACTTTTGACAAAAGATTGTGTTAAAGTGGTTGAAGAAAGTGGAAGAAAGATTCTGACTATAGATCCCATTGGTCTTGAGCTCCTCGCTAAAAAGGCTGTTTCCGATCTTTCTTTTTACCTCAGAACATCCCATCTGGAAAAACTTGCAGCAATACTTGACGATCCGGAAGCAACGGATAATGACCGTTTTGTTGCATATTTGATGCTTCGTAACACTGTGATATCGTCAAAAGAAGATCTGCCATGGTGCCAGGATACGGGCACTGCAATAGTGATAGGGAAAAAGGGGGAGAATGTCCGTACCGGAGGTAAAGATGCCGAGTACCTGTCAAAAGGTATATTTGAAACTTTTAAGGAAAAGAATCTCAGATATTCACAGGTTGTTCCGTTTTCAATGTTCGAAGAGAAGAACACAGGGACTAATCTTCCCGCCCAGATTGATATTTATTCTACAGAGGGCAATTCTTACGAATTTATTTTTATAACAAAAGGAGGGGGTTCCGCCAATAAAACCTTCCTCTACCAGCAGAGCAAATCGTTGCTTAATGAAGAGTCTCTCATAAAATTTGTGAAGGATAAAATTAAGGAACTTGGCACTTCAGCCTGTCCCCCTTATCATCTGGCGCTTGTAATCGGGGGTACATCAGCAGAGGCTACACTTAAAACTGTAAAGGAAGCTTCAGCTGGTTATCTCGACGGGCTTCCACTGACAGGAAATGCAGCCGGAAGNNGCTTTCCGCGATATTGAATGGGAAAAGAAAATCGAAAAAATATGTCATGAATATGGTGTAGGGGCACAATTCGGAGGAAAGTATTTTGTCCATGATGTCAGGGTTGTCAGGCTACCGCGTCATGCAGCTTCATGCCCTGTAGGACTTGGTGTAAGTTGCAGTGCCGACAGGAATATTAAAGCATATATCACCGAAAAAGGTATCTTCATTGAAGAACTTGAGAAAAATCCTGCACGATTTATGCCGGCAAAAGCACCGGAGCTTGAAAAACCTATTGATATCAATCTTGATCGGCCTATGAATGAGGTGCTTGCCGAATTGACAAAATATCCGGTGAAGACAAGGTTGAACCTGACAGGAACACTGATAGTTGCAAGGGATATTGCACATGCGGTGATTAAAAAGATGTTGGACGAAGGGAAACCGATGCCTGAATACTTTAAGAATCACCCGGTCTACTATGCAGGTCCGGCTAAAACACCCGAGGGTATGCCTTCGGGGAGTTTTGGGCCTACCACAGCAGGGAGGATGGATTCATATGTTGATCTTTTCCAGAGTCTTGGCGGGTCATTAATCATGCTGGCTAAAGGTAACCGCAGCAGACAGGTAATAGATGCATGCAAAAAACATGGAGGATTTTATCTGGGATCAATTGGCGGACCAGCGGCTATCCTGGCTGCAGAGAATATAAAATCAGTGGAGATTGTTGATTTCGAAGAACTTGGAATGGAAGCAATCCGACAGATCCGGGTTGAGAATATGCCTGCCTTTATTATTACTGACGATAAAGGAAATGACTTTTTTGATGAATATAATAAGTAAAGGAGAGGGTTTTCTCTGTGAAACGGTTCCTTTTATGGTTTTTTCCCGGATTGATTGTCGGGGCTCTTCTGATCCTTGGCGGGGGAAAAGTTCTTCATATGACTTCTACGAAGGAATATTGTGTTTCTTGCCATATTCATCCAATCGCAGATGCAGCCTGGAAAAAATCTGTACATTATGATACCCGATCGGGTTACAGGGTCGCCTGTGTTGATTGCCATCTGCCTCCAAAGGGCAAAGGATACCTCTGGGCAAAAGGGAAGACAGGTTTGCGTGATCTCTGGAATAAATGGACCAAAGATTCAGCTTCGTTTAACTGGGCCGACAAGAGACATCTGGAAGTAGCGCGCGGCTATGTTTATGAAAGCAGTTGCATCAAATGTCATGAAAATCTTTTCCCTGCAAAGCTTACAAAGGCAGGAGAGGATGCGCATCTTTATTATACACAAACAAAAAAAACCGATATACTTAATTGTATTAACTGCCATCTTAATGCAGGACATTTTATAGAAGGATATACCCATGGAAGCAATTCAACTTTTGGAAATACCTCTTCCGCAGCAAAAGAGATCTTTACTGAACCGGCGAAAGTTAATGAGTTTAAAAGCTTTACCGAGCAGATCCCTAAATCACCAGTCTCGTTTAATATGATAGCTATTCCGGGTGGAATTTTCAAAATCGGGAGTCCGGATTCAGAACCTTTCAGAAAGGCCGATGAAGGACCAGTAAGAAAAGTTGAGTTAAGCCCGTTTTTTATGGCAGAAATTGAAGTTTCGTGGAATGAGTATCTGGCATTCTATGTTCAGACAGCAGCAGAAGGAAGGTCCACAGATACGGAAGGGTTAAGAACAAAGAAGGCTTCAGAGACCGATGCAATTTCCGGAGCTACACCTCCATACGGGCAACCCGACCAGGGTTGGGGATTGGGTAAGAGACCGGCAATTTCTTTTTCTTTTCATGCGGCAGAAATATATTGTAAATGGTTAAGTAAAGTTACCGGCAAGAACTATCGTCTTCCTACTGAAGCAGAATGGGAATATGCCTGCCGGGGAGGATCCACAGGTCCATACTTTTTCCATGGTGACCCTAAAAAGTTTGAGAAAACCGGATTAAAAGCAAAACTCTCGAAAAACGATACAACAATAATCAATACCTATATAATATTTAAAGGTAATAGCCTCACAAAAACACAATTGCCGGAAAGGGTAAAGCCTAACCCGTTCGGATTGAGGAATATGGCTGGTAATGTGGCTGAGTTCTGTTCCGACTGGTATCAACCGGATGCATATTCCCGATACCCCGAAGGAATTGTCAAAGATCCAAAGGGCCCGCAGCAAGGAACTGAACATGTTGTACGCGGAGGTTCATTTTTAAGTACTGCTTCGGCATTAAGGAGCGCAGCAAGGGACTTTACCCGAACGGAGTCATGGTTGAAAACCGACCCACAGATGCCGAAAAGTATCTGGTGGTACTCCGACTGCTTTAATGTAGGGTTCAGGGTGGCGTGTGAATTTGATGAAAAAACCGGGAATGCCGGACTTAAATAGATAAGTCAAATTATTATCTTCTTCCGCCTTCATTCAGAATATGTTTAATGATAATTTAAGTCGGTACTGTTACCTTTTTATCTTAAGTTAAAAATCATTAAAAGAATCATTTTTTTTGCTTTTTTGAAAGCCTATATTTACATTTGATTACATTCCAAATCTGATTTACAATATCTATTCTTATCAATCGTTGCAAATTTAATCTAATATGAAAAATTATGGTATTTCAAGACGTAATTTCCTTGGTAAAGCAGCAACAGTTGGAGTAGCAGGGGTGATAGTTCCTTCTATAATAAGCAGTTGTGCCCGGGAAACAAAAAAAGTTATTCCAATTCCGGCAAAACTCGACCAGGCGCCTGACGGACCGGTTCTCAAGGCAGGAGTTATTGGGTGTGGTGGTCGTGGAACTGGCGCAGCAATTAACTTTTTAAGCGCAGGCCCAAATCTTAAAATTGTTGCCCTGGGTGATACATTTCAGGACCGCATAGATTCATGCAGAATAGAGATCAAGAAACAGAAAGGACAGGATGTTCCTGTTGAAAATTGTTTTGTAGGTTTCGATGCATATCAGAAAGTTATCGATGCCGGTGTCGATCTTGTTATTCTCGCAACACCTCCTTTCTTCCGTCCTGATCATCTCGCAGCATCTATTCAGGCTAAAAAACATGTTTTTGCTGAAAAACCGGTTTGCGTTGACCCGGTTGGAGTAAGGTCAGTAATGGCTACGGCTCAGAAAGCAAAAGGTATGGAATTGTGCGTTGTTACAGGTACACAACGGCGTCACCAACGTGATTATATTGCAGCCTGGCAACAGGTTCAGGAGGGGAAAATAGGAGATATTATCGGAGGAAATGTATGGTGGAACGGTGGAAAACTTTGGCATCGTGATCCAAATGCAAAATGGAGCGAAATGGAATATATGATCCGTAACTGGGTTAACTGGACATGGCTCTCAGGCGACCATATTGTAGAACAGCACGTTCATAATCTTGATGTAATGAACTGGTTCACAGGTACCCATCCTGTTAAGGCAGTAGGATTCGGATCGAGGCTCCGCAGGGTTACCGGGAATCAATATGATAATTTCAGCGTTGATTTTACTTTTGAAAATGGAACACACTTTCACAGCATGTGCCGTCAGATAAATGGCTGTGTGGATAATGTGTCTGAGAGAATTCAGGGTTCAAAAGGTTCAACAAACTGCCGGAACTCAATCCTTGATCTGGCAGGTAATGAGGTTTGGAAATATGATTATCCTAAAGATAAAGACGGAAAACCAACCGAAAGTGTAAGTGTTAACCCCTATGTTCAGGAACATATTGATCTGGTTACGGCAATCCGTACCGGTAAACCCATAAATGAAGCGGAAAATACAGCAATATCAACCATGGATGCAATCATGGGCCGTATATCTGCATATACCGGCAAGGAAGTTACATACGAAGAAATGATGAACTCCGACCTCAAACTTGGCCCGAAGGTATTTACATTTGGCCCGGTTGATGTTGACAAAACTGTGCCTATAGCAGGATTGGCTTATGTTCCTGAGCCTGCAACAAAGTAATAGTTATTTCTCAATATTGAATATATGTATCATTCAAGGAGAGACTTTTTAAAGAAAGCCACTGCTACAGGAGCTGCTATTTTAGCTGCTCCTGCAGTTTTTGGTACAGGTGCTTTTTCAAAGCGACAAAAAGCTTTTACTGCAACAGCACCATTCAAACTGAAATATGCTCCCGGTTTCGGGATGTTTCGTGAACATGCCGGGAATGACATTATCGATAACATCAAATTCTGTCATGATATGGGCTTCAGGGCAATGTTCGATAATGGCCTTATGGGAAGACCCATAGAGGACCAGGTTAAAATCGCAAACGAAATCCATCGTCTCGGAATGGAACTTGGCCCTTTTGTGTTATCACCAAGGGAAACCTGATCCCAAATATTGAGGCTGCCTGGAGTGAGATTGCTGCTTTCCATCTGGGCGATACCCCAGGACGAAATGAACCGGGTACCGGCGAGATCAACTTTAAAAATTTGTTTAAGTATATTTATAGTCGCAAGAATGAAGGAGTCCTTTGTATGGAACATGGCTTAAGCATCAAAGGCAAAGAAGGAGAGGATCGTGTAATCCGGGCATACCGGGAATGCGATAGTTTTGAAATTTAAAAAAGCTTTGTTATGAAGAAAACAATTATTATTTATGGAATAACCTTAATAATGATGTTTTCAACCTCATGTTACTGTCAGACCAGCCGGTTATTTGCAGTCAGATATACCGAAACAGGGGGAAACGGTTTATTTTGCTTCGATCTGAACCGCGAAGCCGGTACTTTCAAATTGTTATCTGAGGCAGATGCCGGCCCAAATCCTTCTTATTTTTGTATTGCAAAAAAGAGTGGGTTGATCTATGCGGCAGATGAAGTTATGGAATTCAAAGGTGCTAAAGGAGGAGGAGTAACCACTTTGAAATACAATCCTCAAAGCGGGAATATTGAAAAGGTTAAAGAATTGCTCGTACCTGACGGCGGACCTTGTTTCATATCCTTATCTCCGGCAGAAGATTATTTATTAATGGCAAGTTATTCCAGCAGTTCAATTGCTGTTGTAAAACTGGATGATAAAGGAATAACTGAGAGAGTAACTGACACTATTTCATTCGCAGTTAATGAAGGTAAAGTCTCTCATCCTCATATGATATCATTTGACCCTGAAGGCAAGAAAGTTTACCTGACTGACCTGGGATTGGACCGGATTGTTATATATGATTTTGATGCGGGTTCAGGACACCTGAAACAAATAGAAAATGGCATTGTTAATTTCCCAAAGGGCACAGGGCCACGACATTTTGTGTTCAATTCGTCAGGAACAAAAATGTATGTTATATGTGAACTTAATTCTACCCTTTCTGTCTTTGATGTTGATTCAAAAGGAGGACTTAATTTAATTCAGACACTGACAACTTTGGACGAAGGTTTTAAAGGTGAAAGTTTTTGTGCAGATGTTCACCTGGGAATTAACGGGCAATATCTCTACGGATCAAACCGGGGCGAAAACACCATTGTTGTGTTCAGGATAGCGACTGACGGAAAACTGTCTCTACACGGACGGACTTCTTGTGGAGGTAACTGGCCAAGGAATTTTGTGATCGATCCTTCAGGTAAATATCTTCTCGTTGGAAATCAAAAATCAGGAAATATTTCACTTTTTAAAATTAACGCAAAAACCGGGATTCCGGTACTGTCTTCAGGTGAATATAAAGTTGATGCTCCTGCCTGCCTGAAGTTTTAAACTGATATGTTTCCAACTATATTATTTATTTACTTAAGTATTCTTTTGTGCTTTCTACAAGCGCGTAATTTTTAAGAGTACTTAAAGTTGAATAATGAACATCTTCAGCTTTTATTGTTTTTTCTCCGAATTTCAGATCTTTAGTCGCACAGGCATCATGAATAAGGATGCATTTAAATCCATAATCACTTGCAGCTCTTGTGGCTGCTTCTACACACATGTGAGTTTGCATTCCACAAATAACCAGAGTGTCTATCTTATTTGTTTTTAGGAAGTCAAGAAGGTCTGTACCGAGGAAACAATTCACAGCATTTTTGGAGACAATTTTTTCCATCGGGAAAGGTTTGACTATGTCGTTTATTTTTCCACCTGGTTCTGAATTATGCCGGACATGAATAACCGTCAACTTTTCCTTTCTGAAATTATCGAGTAACAAAGCTGCGTTTGCAGCGGCTTTTTCAGGTTCAACAAGTGCTGATTTTCCACCCGGGAAATAGAAGTCCTGGATATCAATGAGTAAAAGCGCTTTTTTCCCTGTTTGTGCAGAAATATTCAGGATGATCAGACACAGGATAAGTACAGATAGAATAGTTTTTTTCATATTATTAATTTTTTAGCGAAAGTTTGACAATCATTAAAGAATTTACAAAGATATTAAATTCTTTTTCCTGTATATTTGACCTTGTTTTATGAAAAAAAATATGAAACGAATGATAGATTTTCATCCACAATTTTTTTTTAAGCGAGGATCTAATTTTACAATTATTGTACTGATTGCAATACTGATTCTTTTACCTGGCTTCAGAAAGGATAGCAGGAAACCATTCAAAAACTATGTCCTTTTGGTGTCGCTCGATGGATTCAGATGGGATTATAATAAGATGTATAATACACCCAATCTTAACAAACTTGCAAAAGATGGAGTAAAAGCCGACAGAATGTATTCATCTTTTCCAACAGTAACATTTCCGAATCATTATTCAATTGCAACCGGACTTTATCCTGATCATCATGGATTGATAAATAACAGCTTCCCGGCAGCGGATCTTGGTCTTTTTTACAGGATGGGAGACAGGACCGTGGTGGAAAATCCTGCTTTTTATGGCGGAGAACCTATATGGGTGACTGCCGAGAAACAGGGTGTCAGATCAGCATCGTTCTTTTGGGTCGGTTCTGAGGCCAGGCATCCTACTTACTGGAAAAAATATGATGAGTCTGTTACATATGAAGCAAGAATAGATACTGTAATAAAGTGGCTTGGCTACCCGCCCGAAAAACGCCCGGAACTGATTACTCTGTATTTTAATGAACCTGATGAAACAGGTCACACTTTTGGACCGGTCTCAACTCAGACACGAAAAACTGTTGAGGGAATGGATAGTGTGATGGGAGTACTTCGGAGTAAATTATCAGCTTTGCCTGATGCAAAGAAAATTAACCTGATTATTGTGTCTGATCATGGGATGGCTGCTGTTTCTCCTGAGAGATATATAAATGTTAAATCGCTGGTACCTGACAGGATGATAACTTCAATATCGGGAGGGAATCCTGTTTATCTTATTAATCCTTCCGAAGGCAAGAAGGACAGTGTTCTTTATCTGCTTAACAAATCAAAAGGATTGAAAGCATGGAGCAAATCGCAGCTTCCTGAAAGATGGCATTATGGGACCAACCCGCGTATCCCAGAAATTGTTGTTGTGGCAGATAGCTCATGGAGTATTGGTACCAGAACGGATGGTTCTTCGCTTAGAGGAGGTGCCCATGGATATGATAATTCAAACTCCGACATGTTTGCCATTTTTTATGCAGCCGGTCCTTCATTTAAAAAAAATTATAAGTTTAAAGAATTGAATAACATCGATATTTATAACCTGATCTGCAGAATACTCAATATCATACCTGCAAAAAACGATGGCAATCCGGGACATATAAAGAGGATGCTGAGATAGCCTTTGCCCCCCAATCCCCCTGGGGGCTAATATTCTCATTTTAATTTAGGATGAGATTTTAAGCTTGCCACGCCCTCCTTCGTCGGGCTCGCAATGACCTTCCTGTTTCTCAGAATTCGGAAGGGGAGTTAACCCAACCTGGGTAAATTCCACAGTCATTGCGAGGAGCGAAGCGACGAAGCAATCTCCTCGAGCAATTCGTCATTAAGTTAAAGGGCTCCTGTTTCTGAAATTTGTTTGTAATCCCGAATTTTCTCCGTATAATTATTATCAAAATCAAATCACGTATGGACCGCCGGAAATTAATTGCAGAATTAAAAAAACAATCAGAAACAATTTGGGATATAATTATTATCGGTGGAGGAGCCACGGGTCTGGGAATTGCTCTTGACGGAGCCTCCCGTGGATATAAAACTTTATTACTCGAGCAATCTGATTTTGCCAAGGCCACTTCTTCCCGTAGCACAAAGCTGGTTCATGGAGGGGTACGATATATGGCCCAGGGTGATCTTCTTCTGGTAATGGAAGCATTGCATGAGAGAGGATTAATGTTAAAAAATGCACCACATCTGACCTTTAATCAGGAATTTGTAATTCCTGTTTATACCCTGTGGGATGTTCTTATGTACACGGTGGGTCTTAAATTTTATGATATCATGGCAGGGCGCTTGAGTATGGGGAAATCCTATTTCATTAATCGGGAAAAAACACGCTTGCGTTTACCTCTGTTAAATTCAAAAGGATTGAAAGGAGGTGTTGTATATCATGATGGACAGTTTGATGATTCACGTATGGCATTTGCTCTGGCAGAATCATGTGCCCGATATGAAGGGATTGTGCTTAACTATTTTAAAGTAACTGGTCTTCTGAAGGATGAGAGAGGGAAAATAAATGGCGTAAGTGCCAGGGATATTGATTCAGGCAAGGAATTCAATCTGAAAACAAGACTTGTTATTAATGCAACAGGGGTATTTGCTGATGAGATTTCCAGGTTGGATGATCCTGAATCAAAAACAACCATCAGACCCAGTCAGGGTGTACACATTGTTCTCGATAAATCGTTTCTCCGGAGCAACTCGGCTATCATGATTCCAAAAACAGACGACGGGAGAGTACTGTTTGCTATTCCATGGTATAATGAGGTTGTGATAGGAACAACAGATACCCCGATTGACAAAATAAGTCTTGAACCTGTTGCACTCGACGAGGAGATCAGTTTTATTTTGAGGACAGCTGAAAAATATCTTGTGACTCCTCCAAAACGGGAGGACATACTTTGTATTTACGCAGGATTACGCCCCCTTGCAGCCAATCCTGATAATCCTGCCTCAACCAAAGAGGTATCACGAAGGCATAAAATAACACTTTCACCTTCCGGACTTCTTACAATTATCGGAGGGAAATGGACCACCTACAGGAGAATGGCTGAAGAGACTATTGACAGAGCAATTAAAGCAGGTCTCATGTATAAGGCAAAATGTGTTACTTCAAATCTTAAACTGACAACAATTAATACAGATAATACTTTAGTAAGGTTGTATATATATGGAGATCATTATGTTGATATTGAAAAGATGATATCTGAAAACCCTGAGTTAGGAATTCCTATTGATCCACGTCTTCCTTATACCAGTGCTGAGATACTTTGGATCTGCAGAAATGAAATGCCCTTAAGGCTGGAAGACATACTTGCAAGAAGGACCCGATCCTTATTTCTTAATGCCCGAGCAAGTGCAGAAATTGCACCCGTAGTTGCCGGGTTTATGGCATCTGAATTTGGGTATGACCAGAAATGGCAGGAGGAACAGGTAGAATCTTATAAAGAGTTGGTAAAAAACTATATATAGGAGTCTGACATTCACCTAATAACAAGGAGTATGAAAGAATTCATTTTAGCCCTCGATCAGGGGACAACAAATTCGCGGGCAATTATTTTTGACCGGAACGGACTTCCGGTAGCAAGTGCACAAAAAGAATTTACTCAATTTTATCCTAAGCCAGGCTGGGTTGAGCATGATCCAGATGAGATCTGGTCTACTCAGGCAGGCATTGCACTTGAAGCAATTACAAAAGCCGGACTCGAAAGTGCCGACATTGCTGCCATTGGTATTACAAACCAGCGTGAAACGACCGTAGTATGGAACCGGATAACCGGGAAACCTGTATACAATGCTGTTGTCTGGCAAGACAGACGTACTGCAGATTTCTGTGATAAGTTAAAAAGTGAAGGGCTTGGCTCAAAGATTCTTAAAAAAACAGGGCTTATTATCGATGCCTACTTTTCTGCAACAAAAATCAGGTGGATATTAGATAACGTGAAGGATGCTCGAAGACTTGCAGAAGATGAACAGCTGGCATTTGGAACAATTGATTCGTGGCTGGTATGGAACCTAACCCGGGGACAATTACATATAACCGATGTTTCAAATGCTTCCAGGACTATGTTATTTAATATTCATACCCTTAAATGGGATGAGGAGTTACTCAGACTATTTAATATACCCTCTTCAATACTTCCGGAAGTCAGGTCTTCGAGCGAAATATATGGGAACACTGAGGGACAGTTTGCCACTTCAATACCCGTAGCAGGAATTGCCGGTGATCAGCAGGCAGCTCTTTTCGGACAGATGTGCATCGAACCGGGGATGGTTAAAAACACTTACGGAACAGGCTGTTTTATGATGATGAATATAGGCAGTAAACCAATTGAATCAAAAAGTAAGCTTCTAACTACTGTAGCCTGGAGAATTGGTAGTGACACACAATATGCCCTTGAAGGGAGTATATTCATTGCAGGCGCAGTTGTTCAATGGCTTCGCGATGGTTTGGGAATTATTAAAAGTTCCGGCGATGTAGAGAAACTGGCAGCAAAAGTAAAAGACAGCGAGGGAGTCTATTTTGTCCCGGCTTTTGCAGGGCTTGGTGCTCCACACTGGAACCAGCATGCACGTGGCACACTGGTTGGTATTACCAGGGGTTCCACATCAGCACATATTGCCCGTGCTGCTCTTGATAGTATCGCTTATCAAACATTGGAAGTACTGCTTGCCATGCAGAATGATTCAGGAATTGATATCCGTGAATTACGCGTAGATGGCGGAGCAACAGTTAATAACCAGCTAATGCAATTCCAGTCCGACTTATTGAAGGCAAAAGTTGTACGGCCAAAAGTTACTGAGACAACGGCCCTTGGTGCTGCATACCTCGCCGGACTTGCTGTCAATTTCTGGAGCAATATCAGTGAGATCAGGAAACAATGGCAAATAGATCGGACCTTTTCTCCGCAAATTGAAGAGAATGAAACACTTTCATTAATCAAAGGATGGCACCGGGCTGTAAATGCCACTAAAGCATGGGCTGATGACTCAGAGTAAGTGCCCAAAGTGAGCTAAAGTTTCCAGTACTTAGAGTTGAAAGGTTGAAAAGTTGAAAAAGTTGAAGATTAATATAATGATAATAACTTTCGGATAGGCGGTTTGGGCCTTTACTGGGGTTTTGATCGCAGCGCATCAACTGGGCATAGGCATGGGTGACGATTCTGGGACCATTGGTTGGGGCATTGCTTGCAGCAGGTATGTTTTTGATTTTTATGTGGCCTTATAAGGAATTCCTCATTTTAAAACTTTGACATCATTATACTGGGTTTAAAAGGATTTTTTACATAATTCGTCAAAATCATTGAAAAAAAATACAGGGATTACTTGCTTTTCTTGAAATACAATTGTTAAATTAGCCTTACTTTTTGTTTATTTAAAAGGCAATAAGGGAAAACGAATTTTTATTAATCTTTATACGTAGTAGAAGGTAAAGTTACTTCACCCGGATTATGTTCAGTTTTATCATTGTCTATGCTCTCGGGATCGTTGTGTAGAAGAAATTATTAAATAGACATTTTCAAAAACAAATATTAAACAAATCTTTGCAGAAATTGTTAACTATTAAATTTGATAATTAAAACTTAAAAATTATGAAGAAACTTTTGTTGTCATTATTAGTTGTTGTCTTCTCATTAACACAACTTCTGGCTCAGGAATCTACTTTTAAACAGGGAGACAAAGTTCTCAACCTTGGTATCGGTCTCGGATCCACATTGTATACGGGATCCTATTATAAAATAGGGGTACCACCTATTTCTGCTTCGTTTGAGGTGGGAGTAGCTGATGGGATTCTTGATAAAGGATCAATTGGTGTCGGAGGGTATCTTGGATATTCTTCGCATAAATACTCATACGCTTACTATACTTATACTGATAGTTGGACCTATTCTAACTTCATAATCGGGGCAAGAGGCGTCTTCCATTATCCGTTGGTAAATAAGCTTGATACTTACACAGGTCTACTATTAGGTTTCAATATTGCATCTTCAAAATGGACAGGAACCGGAACCGAAACCACTCATGCTTCTTCAGGTGGTGTTGCTTATGCCTGGTTTGTTGGCGGCAGATACTATTTCACTGACAAGTTTGCTGGTATGCTTGAACTCGGATATGGTATAACTTACCTTAATATTGGCGTTGCTCTCAAGTTCTAATTTATTGATTCATTACTTGCAGAATAAAAGTATTATTTAATGCATATTGAACAGTCCTGATTGTATTATAATCGGGACTGTTCTTTTTGTATATAATCATTCACAATCCTGTTCAACCCTGATTATTGATTTTACATCATACCCGTTTTCCACAGCTTTGCTAAGGAGCATATTATAAGTCTGTTCATCCATTTTCTTTTCCCTGGCAAGTATCCAGAGGTATTTAAAAGAAGGATCTCCGACCAGCACATAATGGTACTCCTTGTCGAGATACAAAATCCAGTAATTTCCTGAGAATGGCCAGAAAAACTGAACTTTAAGTTTTGCCGGACTGTTCCTATCAGGTATCCAGGCAACTCCTTTCACGGATGTTGATTTCTCCGGGTCGGTCAGGTAATTACCCTTATTCAGTACGGTAATTCTCCCATCCTCCCTGAGAGTATAGTTAGCGGAAGCACACTTTAATTTTCTTTCAAAATAATTTGGCAGACGAGCAATTTCATACCACATTCCCATATATCTTTTGAGGTCGACTGTTGATACAACTGAGGGAATTTTCTGAGGAATGACTGAATTGAATATCATAGCTGTAAAAAGGATTAGCACTGACTTTGTCATCATCATTATTTTTCTGGCGCTAATTTATGAAAAAATGCTTAATTCAATCTGAACATCAATAAAATCACGATTTTATAAATTTTTTACCACATACTTCATTCACTGCACTCAAGAAAAATCGTATATCCGATAAATTGTTTTACTAATAAAGTATTTTTGGGTTTTGTCTGTAGATTTAAATTTAAAGATACTTTATTACTAAATAACAAAAGAGAGGACGAAGATGTGTTTTTCAGCTGGAGCAAGTTTTGCATCGGGTATTGTCATTTCGGCAATTGGAGTTGCTTCAGTTAAAAAGGTGTATAAACCCTCCCAGCGGGTATTTACTGGGCACAATAATGGCTTTGTCATGTCTGACGGCGGCAGTTTTTTACAAACTATATCTTACTTCGGTATGGTGCTTTTTTGCAGCGATAATTAGTATTTTTATTTACCTGATACTCAGGGAGTCGAAAAGGCAGATGTAATTATAACCAATGCCGAACGTTAAAAATATATTGCTGATTTTTCCATCAGTTCGAAACCTTCATTTCCGGTATCGGTTATAAGAAGTTTTGAAAAGTTAAAAGATTCTTCTGAATTCTCTGGTTAATTAACACTTTTTTAACATCATTTCAGCATTTTGCCAATAATCAGGCATGCAATTTGCATTATTGTATAATGAAGAAATAATATTAAAAAGAGATTCGAGGAGGGAAGTAAAATGAAAAATCTAGTAAATTTTAAAAATGCAATCTGGTTTTCTTTGGTTGTTACAGGTATTGCAAGCCTGCAAAGTTGCATAGTTTACCGTCCTTATCCTGAAAATGCAAAACTTCTATCAGTTCCAGATATCATCCAGATGAGTAAAGACAGCATATCCTCAAAGGATATTATCGCAGAAATAGATCAATCCCATACGGTTTATTCTCTTAAAGCTGACCAGCTTGTAAAGCTTAGGGATGAGGGAGTTCAGGATTCAGTTTTAAACTATATGGAAGAGACCAAAATCAACGCTGTCCAGCAGAATCAGAGATATACCGATTCATCTTACTGGTGGATGGGTGGTGATGGGTTCTATTATGGAGCTTTTGGTTTGGGCTGGGGCTGGCCTTATGGCTACCTGGGCTGGGGTTGGGGACCAACATTGGTGTACAACTACCGTGGAGGTTATGGTGGTGGATTTCATGGCGGATTCCATGGTGGAGGCGGTTTCCATGGAGGAAGAGGAAGGTAACTCAAACACCGCTAAAACCCTGCAATTATGACAATAAAAGAGGATTAATTACACTCCTCGTAAATCTTCGAGAGGAGTGAAACAAAGTAAAAGCCTGGTAGTATAATACCGGGCTTTTTATTTGTTCTTCAAGGCATTCAGAATGGGTTCGACCCAGGATTCCTTATCAACGTTATAGACAATAAAATCGCTGTCGAATTGCCAGTAAGCCCAGGAAAACCCGAGTTTTTCCGCAGTGCGGGCTACAAAAGCTGTATAACGCGCCCTTGAATCCATATCGCCCTTGTCGTAAGCGCCAAATTCACCCAGGAATATTGGTCTATTGTTTTTAAGCGACCAGTCAGCGGCAACCTTAAGCTTTGATTCTATCTCCTTTTTTTCATCCGGAGTACCTGTCCATTTTATGCCACTCAGGTTCTTATAATCACTTGCCCATGCAGCCCCCTGATGCGTAAACCGCATAGGATGGTAAAAATGGACAGTTGCAATAATGTTCCGGTCATTATCAGGCAATTTCAATGTATTCAGACTTTCTATGCCGTTCCAGTTACCGGGTCCGATGATAAGGGTCCTGTCAGGATTAGACTCCCTGATGACTTTTATGGCTTCTGCCAGGAATGTGTTCCACATTTCAACGGTGAGCTTCTGGTTGGGTTCATTCAATAGTTCAAACAATACATTGGCAGATTTGTCCTTATACCTGGGGGCAATCTGTTTCCAGAATGAAAGGAACATCTCTTTTTTTGCCTCAGGATTATCAGCCATCGTTGTGTATTCGTGCAAATCCAGGATGATCATAAGATTTGCATCAAGGCCTTTGGTAACCACCCAGTCGAGTGTTTCCAGCCACCCGGGATTGATTTTATTCTGACTATCCATTTGTGTGAATGGATTCAGGTTTATACGGACTGTAGAAAAACCTGCGTCTTTGATCATTTTAAAGTACGATTCTTTGAACCGTCCTTTTTCATGGTCATGCCAGAATGCTTTATCATATCCCAGGATGTTAACTCCTCTGCCTAGTTTAAGACATTGCTCTTTGAGAGTAACTGTTTGAGCCAGAGAAACACAATTGAATGATAACCCGGCTATAAACAGTGTAATGAAGAGAATAAGTTTTTTCATATTATGATGCTTTTTGGTGAGATGTTTAGCAACAATAAGTGATATTACATTGTGAGAACAAATTTAGTCATTTATGGGAAATATTCCCGGCAAGATCTTGTTATTTAGGGGAGTGCTTAACAAGGAAAAAACATGCTTGGATCTACAAAGGAGAAATGCCATGGCATTTCCCTACATTATGTCCGGGTGTTTTGTAAAGGGTCACGCCAAGGCGTGGCCTCAAGTCTCTCAGGACCTCAAAATCCTTTTGGACAGGCATCTCTTTTGATTATTTGTACAAAAAGTTTAGCTTTATAGCCTTACATTTTATACATTTTATTATGAAAGTCGCTGTTACCGGAGCCAGTGGACACATCGGAAATTGCCTTGTACAGGAACTAAAAAAACAGGGGGCCGGGATAAAAGTTCTGGTTCACAATTTCAGAAGCGTTCTGGATGAAATGGATGTTGAGCTTATTCAGGGAAATTTGCTTGAACCTGAATCGCTGGTTAACCTGTGTGAGGGAGTGGATGTTGTATTTCATCTTGCAGCTCAGATTGCCATTGAGAACACTTCTTCAGAAAATGTTTATGAAACCAACGTGACAGGTACTAAAAATATAATAAAGGCAGCTAATTATTCAAGGGTTAGAAAACTTATTCACTTCAGCAGTATACATGCTTTTCAGCTTGGATCTCCAGATCAAATGCTGGACGAAAGCAGATCGTTAGTTGAAACAAATAAAGCAATCTATGAGTTTACAAAAGCTGAAGGTGAAAGGGAAGTAATGAAAGCGGCAAAGGAAGGGCTTAATGCTGTAATATTAAATCCTACTGCGGTAATTGGTCCGTTTGATTACAGAGGCTCACTGCTGGGTCAGGCACTTCTTAAAATTTATCAGAATAAATTACCCTTTCTGGTCTCCGGCGGATACAATTGGGTTGACGTACGTGATGTTGTATCGGCTTCAATAAATGCAATTGATTCGGGACGTAAAGGAGAAAATTATATCCTTTCCGGGGAATTCTGCACTCTTCAGGAGTTATCTGTAATGATAAGTAAAATATCCGGCTGCAAAATTCCTGTAATCGTCCCAGTTGCCCTGGCACGTCTGGCATGTCCGTTTTTTAAGGTTCTCTCCTCAGTTACAAATAAACAACCTTTATATACATATCAGTCTCTTGATATCCTTGTAAATTCCCCTTCTAATATTTCAAATGCAAAAGCCAGAAATGAGTTGCGATATGAACCCCGTCCTCTTGAACAAACACTCAGAGACACGTTTGACTGGTATAAAGAGAATAATTTTATAAACTGATATGATATCCCACGAAACATTTGACATAATCTGCTGGATTTGGATAGCTGTTGCGGTTATAATATTTCCAATACTTCTGAAAGTCAAGCAACCCTATGGAAGACATTCGAAAAACAACTGGGGGCCCATGATTAATAACCGGCTAGGATGGTTTATAATGGAATTTCCTTCATTAGCCATTTTTGGATATTTTGTGATCTTTAAAGCAAATTTGTTAAATGCGCTTATTCTGTTACCTGCATTTTTATGGATGTTGCATTATATTCACCGTGTTCTGATTTTCCCGCTTCAAATAAGGACAGCCAGAAAAAAAATACCTGTCTTAATTGTACTTCTTGCTTTCATTTTTAATATAATTAATGGTTTCCTGAATGGCTACTGGTTTGTGCAATTTGCACCTGACTACAGATCAGGTGTGCTAATCAATTTACGCCTGATCGCAGGAGTAATTATATTTATTTCTGGTTTTGCTATTAATAAATATCACGACTCGATATTAATTAAGCTCCGTCCAACTTCAGGCAATGGTTATAAAATTCCTTATGGGGGACTTTTTGAATATGTTTCCTGCCCTAATTTTTTAGGTGAAATTATTTCATGGTCAGGTTTTGCACTGGTCGCATTTAATCTTCCTGCTCTCTCTTTTTTAGTCTGGACTATAGTAAATCTTACAACAAGAGCCCTTGATCATCATAGATGGTACATAAAAGAATTTCCTGAATACGACAAAGAAAGAAGGGCTTTAATTCCCTTTTTACTATAAGGTTAAATTATTGGGGTGGTTAGAAAGTCGAAATCAATTAACCGCAAAGGGGCCCAGGCGTTAATAAATAGACCGGTGGGCTATTTTAGCGAAGGGGCCAGACCGAAGAGGTGGCATTAACACAAAGGTCGCAAAGAACTGAAATTCAGGTTTCAGCTTTGTGAACTTCGCGCCTTCTTTGTGTACTTAGTGGTTAAGAAAAAACCTTTTTAACAACTTACAATTACCTGCTGTAAGGAATAAGGTGATAAATATTTTTCTAGAAAGCAGGAATACGTTTTTATTTGTTATATATTAATTTTGTAATTGAATTTATAATGGAATAAATCATTTTAATATACTAACGAAGATCAATAATTTAAAAATTAAGAAAAATGAAAAAATTGTTACTGTTGATGTTATTGATTTTTATAGGGATGCAGGTATTTTCCCAACCAGGGGAAGGGAAGCAAATACCGGTCACTACGAATTCTGAATCAGCATTGTCGTATTATAACCAGGCCATGAAATACTATGATGACGTTAAACTGAAGAAAGCACTTGAAACCTTTGAAAATGCTCTTAATCAGGATCATGATTTTTTCATGGCTAATTACCAGCTGGCATTTTACTACATTCTGAATCGTGATGGAAATAATTTTGACAAGTACGCAGCTGCCGCAATAAATTGCAAAGCTAAACTGAGCGATGCTGAAGAACTTTTAAAAGAGGCTCTGGTCAGATTGCAACAGGGTCATACCAACATTACCGACATGGGGAAAAAACTTGTTGAAATGTATCCCACTGATCCCAATTCTTATAGTAACCTGGTTTCTTTTCAATCACTGACAGGCGATTCTACAGGCATGGTTGAAACTTTAAATAAGGCAATTAAAATCGCTACTAACCCTGCAACTTTTTACAATCAGCTTGGATATGCATATATAACTCTAAAACAGAGCGATAAGGCGGAAGAAGCCTTCGACAAATACATTGAGCTGGAACCGAAGAATCCAAACGTGTACGACTCAAAGGGGGATTTCTATATGTATATTGAAAAATACGATAAAGCTTATGAATCATATATGATAGCTAATTCAATGGATCCTACCTTCAGCCACGACAAGGCCGAGCTGGCCAAGCAGCTTTATGAACAGACAGAAGGTAAAAAACTGGAAATAATCTCCATTTAATCCAACAATAATTATTGGACTATTAAAAAAACCCCCGGGATGGAAGCACCCGGGGTTTTTATTTGTTGAAGAGAGGTTTGAAATATCTAACTATGATCTGATCAGAGATATTATTGAAATCATCAAAACAGATATGTCAATACACTTCTTTAGAGATGAGAATAGTGATTAATTATTACTGGATAAAATATATTGATTGTTTCTGTTAAGTTTCTTATTTTCGTCATAAACAAATTTATAGGATTGTCTATATTAAACTCAGTTAATTGAAATATTTGCCATTTCGCATTTTAGGCATCATAATCATCTGGTCATTACTTTTCAAAATAATCTTAAGTCAATGAAAAGAAAACTTATCCCTTATTTCTCTGCTCTTTTAGTGCTATTTACTCAAGGTATCAATGCTCAAATGAATTTGACATCATCAATGCTAAATGAGTTTAAATTTCGGAACCTTGGAGCATATCGTGCCGGTGCATGGGTTTCGGCGATAGCGGTACCTGAAAATCCTGGTGAAAAATACAAATACACCTTTTTCGTCGCAGGCCGGAATGGAGGTGTTTGGAAAACAGTCAATAATGGCACTACTTTTTACCCTGTATTTGAAAAATATGGTGTAACATCTATCGGAGCAATTGCTGTGGCACCTTCAAATCCTGATGTGGTTTGGGTTGGAACAGGCGAGTCGTACAACGCACGTTCTTCATTTGCGGGCAACGGAATTTATAAATCAACTGATGGTGGCGAAACCTATATCAATATGGGTTTAAAGGATTCACATCATATTTCAAAAATTATTGTTGATCCTAATGATGCTGATATTGTTTACGTAGCCTCAATGGGTCATCTTTACACGACAAACGCTGAACGTGGTGTTTTTAAAACTACTGATGGGGGAAAAACGTGGGGAAAGATTCTTTATATTGATGATAAAACCGGTGTTATTGATATGATCATGAATCCGTTAAATCCTGCGGTTTTATATGCCTCGGCTTATGAAAAGACCCGTTATCCATGGCATTTCGAAGCAGGAGGTAAAAACAGTGCTATATACAAAACAATGGATGGCGGAAAAAACTGGTCAAAGACTTTGAATGGACTTCCTGATGGTGAGTTGGGTAGAATTGGCCTTGCCATCAGTAAAAGCAATCCAAATATCGTGTACGCAGTAGTTGAAAACCTCAATCCGAAAGATCCGAAAATGGAACTTAAAACCGAAGGCATGATGAATACTTTGCGTGATAATTATTACGACCAGCTAAAGGGAGGTGAAGTTTATCGTTCAGTCAATGGCGGCCAGGTATGGATAAAAATGAATGATGATAAATATAATGTTAGTACTAAGGCTGCTTATTCGTTCAACCAAATTTTCTGCAATCCGCAAAACCCCGATAATCTTTGGATATTAAGTGATGCCATGCATATTTCGTTTAATGCAGGGAAAACCTGGACTGGCTTTGAAGGCGACAGTACTCACTTTCTCGAATCAATGTTTGGTGACTATCGCACCATGTGGTTGGATCCAAAAGATGGCAATCATATGCTGTTGGGGAGTGATGGTGGTATTTACGAAACTTTCGACGGAGGGAAAACCACCCGCCATTTTTACCAGATTCCTATTGAGGAGATTTATACAGTCAGTTATGATTATCTTACTCCTTACAATATTTACATTGGATTACAGGATCATGATGTGTGGCGTGGTCCATCAAACGGCTGGGCTGGCGAAATTGGTCCCGAGGATTGGACCGTAGTCGGATCCGGTGATGGTATGTACTGCAAAGTGGATAAGGAAACAGGGCGCTGGATTTATTCAACTGGACAGTTCGGACAGCAGTTGGTACTGGATGCATGGACAGGTAAGGCAACCAAAATAATGCCTGAAGCAGCCAAAGATAAACCATCTTATCGCTATACCTGGACTACGCCTCTTTTGCTTTCACCCCACAATTCTTCCATTGTCTATACCGCAGCACAAATGATGCTTCGCTCCGTAAACAAGGGCAAAACATGGGAAGAGATTAGTCCCGACCTTACAACCAACGATCCTGTAAAGCAGAACGGTCGTGGGCATATTAAATACTGTACCATCACTACTTTCGATGAATCGCCTGTTAAACCAGGAATTCTGTGGGCCGGTACGGATGATGGGAAAGTGCAATTTACGCCTGATAATGGTTCATCCTGGACTGACTGCACCTCCGCACTTATAGCCGCTGGTTGTCCTGCAGGTTTCTGGACCACCCGGGTTGTAGCTTCGGCACACGATAAGGCTGCTGCGTTTGTTAGCCTGTCGGGTTACTCTAAAGATGATTTCAGAAGTTTGCTTTTTAAAACAACCGACAATGGGAAAACATGGGGCAAAATTACCGGTAATCTTCCCGAACAACCTGTTAACGTTATAACTGAAGATACTGATAACAAAAACATGCTTTTCGTTGGCACTGACGGTGGTCTGTTTGTTACTATTAATGGTGGAACAGAATGGGTTAAATTTGAGCAGATTCCAGCCGTTCCGGTGAAGGACATCGCCATACATCCACGTGAAAATGATCTGATAGTAGCAACTTACGGTCGTGGAGTTTATATCACTAATATTTTGCCGCTCAAACAGCTTAGCGATACAACCTTCGCAAGCCATGCTGTTTTGTTTCCTGTTGAATGTAAACCGTTGAAGAATTATTCAGAAGCTGCCTGGCTTGGAAACCGTCGTTTGATGGGTGATACTCATCCTTTTACACCTAACGAACCTAACGCTTTCGAAATATACTATTATTTAAACCCGGATCAATTTATTGCGCCAAAGAAAAAGCAACTGTTTCGGCCGACCATCGAAATCAGGAACGAAGCTGATAGCCTCCTGAAATCAATCCAGATAAACAAACCCGGATTTGGCAAAGCGGAATTTCCTTTCAGAAATCTGCAAACCGGCAAATATTCAATTGTTATGAAATCAAATGGGAAGGAATATAAGCAAACAGCAGTCATTAAAGAATCCTGGCAATGGCCGGCAGGGAATTTTAATATGCAAAAGCCCTGCAACACTGTATCAGGTGCAAGAGGTTTTTAAAGCCACTTCTCTCCTGGAATAATTGATTTAAGATAATGTTTTGCAACATTATGATTTAAAATCTAACTCATTTTTTGAATATTTGAAGCACATACTCAAGCCTTAAAGAAATCGACTTTCTGCATTCTTATACCAGGTTCATTTCATTTCGTGGCGGTTATTATCTGGTAATTGCCGCTTAGATGCATTAAGCTGAATAGATACAACAGACCGTCATAATATGGATCGAAATATCCGTCAGAATAGGATTCCAGTTTCGCATTCCAGACTGCATCAATAAATTTCCAGCTTTTAGCCTGTGTCCCCATTATTGAGGCAGCGGCGGAAGTTGCAACCAGTCCGATAGAATGACGCAGCGTTCTGTATCCTCCTGCCTGGAGAATATACGTAGGAAGTGTACCGTCAATATTGAACTGGTCCTCAAAGGTATCAATACCCCTGCAGAACAGGAAGTTCTGGATTCGCACTGCATAATTCTTCTGCCATTCTTTATCCTTTGCATACCATGAGTAATCCATAGCAATGTTCATCGGAACCCGCCAGGAGTCGAAACGGAAGACACTTATCGTATTAAACTGTTTCCTCGGAACACCACTAAACTCAGTTCCATCAGCATTCAATCCGGTAGAGGTTTTGCATGCCCTGTGGAGAAAAACCCTGGCACTATCGGCACAATCCTTGTAAAATTGTTCTTTTCCGTCTTTGGCATATTCTGCCCAGACCTCATAAAATGCAGGCAGATAGTATGATGGATCTGTCCAGTTATATCCCGATTTATCAGGAACAAACGTAATTTTCTTCTGCTCAACGTTAATCACATTCATAATTCCGCCAGATCCGTTTTTACTCCACATAGCATCTAGAATTCTCCTGGCTTCGGCATAATAATTTATACCGGTATTGTTTCCCCAGCGGTTTGCAGCGAACAACAGGTCAGTGATAAAATAAAGCTCACCATCTGAAGCAGATCCTTCAGAATTGTGTTTGCCAGTTTCGGGTTTTACACTCCATGCAAAATACGCATCTCTGGGACCTCCCTGATGCTGCATATATTTTTGGGTCCAGCGCCACAGGCGGTCAAAAACATCTTTTTTATTCAGCTGAACCGCAACCATCATTCCATATGACAGTCCCTCGGTGCGCGCATCGTGATTCTTAAGGTCTGAGACATATGCCATTGAATCTCCAACTTCGAAGTAAACCCTGTTCGGACCCTCAAAAACATCATGATATGCTTTTGCAAGCTTCGAATCAATGTCAGCCTTATTATATCCGGCATCAAGGAAAACATTACGATATTTGCCCGTTTCCCGGGCACCTTTTTTCCAGGGCTTCATTTTCCCACGGTTATCCTTAATATCTTTTGTACAGTCTTGATCTGATTTCACACCGGCTCCAAGGCAGAAGATACAGATGGTACCTATCATAAAACTTGAATAAATTATCTTTTTCATATCGAGAAAGGTATATAGTAATCAATAATAGAAAATCAAGCTGGATTTTATTATTTTAATATAAGACATGCTTCTTACTTATTCTAATCAAGTCAATAAAATCGGGATTTCAATTTTTCATTTGCCACCAATTTATTAATTTAAATTTTTGTACTGACTATATTTTAATTTTTTTTAATAACTAATAATGGTATGCCAACCCGTTAACTTGATTAAATCTTGAAAAACAGGTTTTACATCGATTAGATGAGTTTTGGATTCAATAATCCTTCAATCTCTGAATTTAAGTCATTTTTTATATGACGGAAAGGTTATCAGTCCTCAATATTCTGCTAAATTTGAAAATCCTAATACATTCTTAAATTTTTTAAATATATGAATAGATTTAATTTCTTGGCATTTTTACTTGTCCCCGTACTCTCAATTTCTGCGAATCTGCAGGGGAAAAACAGCGAGCCAGTTGTTAAAGAGGTTTTGGGCGATCACAATGGAAGCGAAGTAAGTCTTTTTACATTGACTAACAAATCAGGGAATGTATTGAAGCTGACAAATTACGGTGCAAGGATCTGTCGAATTGATGTCCCTGATAAAAATGGAGTAAGGGATAATGTTACAATGGGGTCTGAAACCCTGGAAACAATAATAAAAGGTGATGCCTTTGGAGGTGCTATTGTTGGAAGGTATGCCAACAGGATAGCAAATGCAAAGTTTACGCTTGACGGTATTGAATACAATTTACCGGTAAACAACAGACCAAACACACTGCACGGTGGCCGTAATGGTTGGTTTTCAAAAGTGTGGAAAGCAGAGATTCTTAATAATAGTAAGGTACCTGCAGTTAAATTCTCGTATGTGAGTCCCGATTTGGAAGAAGGGTTCCCCGGAACTGTAACAATTGAAGTAATCTACTCATGGACCGATAAGAATGAAATAATAATTGATTATTTTGCAACTACTGACAAACGGACAGTACTGAGTGTTACAAATCATGCCTACTTCAACCTTCACGGAGCAGGAAAGGGATACATATTTGACCATATCCTTAAGCTTAATGCTTCTACTTTTACACCATTTAATGCAGTTAAGATTCCGACAGGCGAAATCCGATCGGTGAAAGGAACCCCATTTGATTTTACAGTTCCTCATCCAATTGGTGATAAGATCGGGGAAACCTATGATAGCGTTGTTGTCGATGGTTATGATCATAATTTTGTTCTTGATAACAAGGGGAAGGTCAATGCAACAGTTTATGATCCGGTAAGCGGCCGTATTATGGAAGTGCTGACCGATCAGCCTGCTATACAGTTTTTCTCCGGCAACGGGATGATGTGGAAAAAAGCTGCAGGAACCGGTAGTAATGCAGTCAAAACAAGATCAGGATTTGCTCTTGAAACACAGCATTTCCCGGATAGTCCGAATCATCCAGGTTTTCCTTCAACAATTCTGAACCCGGGTGAAAAATTCAAATCACGAACCATTTACAGGTTTTCAGTAAGGAAAGACAAATGAGCCTGAGACCTTCCTGAATTTCAGACAACGAAAAAGTTCCCTCATAGACTCCTTAATAAGATATAAAATGGGAAAAGTCAAAGTGAAGAAAACTGACAAAATTGAAGATAAAAAGATTACAAGACGGCATTTTGTTAAGATATCCGGAATAACAGCCCTTGGCGTTTCTTCACTGGGCCTGGCCGGATTCACATTCAATGGAGTCTCACTGGTGGTTGATCCCAACGATAAGACAGCCACAACTAAGGCATCACAGTGGGCAGTGAAGGAATTGGAAAAATCACTTCATGCCAGCGATATAAATGTTTTGACATGCAACCTGATTTCTCAGGTAAGGACCGGTGATCTGTGCATTGTTGTGGCAGGTTCCACATCCCGTATAGCAAGGGATTTACTCATAACAGGAAAAACCGCCATACCTTCTGAACCCGAAGCCCTTGGTCTGGTTCCTGTTATTTCCTCCGGAAGGCCTGTTTTACTTGCGACGGGGTTTGATTCACGCGGACTTACCTATGCTGTTCTTGAACTTGTAGATCGCGTCGTGTATTCCTCTAAACCTCTTGAAGCTCTTCGCTTTGATAAGCCAGTGGTGGAGAAACCAGCGAATGCTGTGCGCGGCATTAACAGGCTCTTTGTCAGCGAAATTGAGGATAAAGGCTGGTTCAACGACAGGGAAATGTGGCCTCAATATCTCACAATGATTGCAACACAAAGGTTCAACCGTTTCAGTTTGAGCTTAGGAATAGGATATGACTTTCTTCAGAATGTGACTGACGGATATTTCCTCTTCCCCTATCCGTTTCTTCTGTCAGTAAAAGGATATAATGTCAGAGTCCCTCAACTACCCGATACTGAACGCGATCAGAATCTTGTAATGCTCAGGTTCATCAGCGGGGAGGCAGCAGCAAGGGGAATTCAGTTTCAGCTGGGACTATGGATGCATGGTTATGAATGGCTTAATAGTCCCGATCCGAATTACACAATTGAAGGGTTAACTCCTGAAACACATGCTTCTTATTGTCGCGACGCAGTTCGTGAACTTCTTAAACAATGCCCGGCGATCAGTGGCATTACTTTTCGTGTTCATGGGGAAAGCGGGGTGACTGAAGGCAGCTACAATTTCTGGAAGACAATATTTGAAGGTGTTGCCACATGCGGACACCAAGTGGAAATAGATATGCATGCCAAAGGTATGGATCAGAAGATGATTGAAACAGCGGTTGCTTCAGGTCTGCCCGTAACTATTTCGCCCAAATACTGGGCAGAACACCTCGGTATGCCATATCATCAGGCTGATATTCGGTCACTCGAAATCCCTAAATCAGGAGATCAGGCAAAAGGTCTGATGAATCTGAGTGCCGGATCGAGAAGTTTTACAAGGTACGGATATGGAGATCTTCTAAATGAGAAAAGAAATTATAGTGTATTACACCGTATCTGGCCTGGTACACAACGTCTTCTCTTATGGGGCGATCCTCTTACAAGTGCGGCGCACTCAAAAGCATTCGGATTCTGCGGCAGTGTAGGAGCAGAACTGATGGAACCCCTGTCTTTTAAGGGACGTCGTGGATCGGGAATTGCAGGTGATCGCTGCGGGTATCTCGATGCATCTCTGAAACCAAGATGGGATTGGGAGAAATATCTGTACAGCCTCAGGGTTTTTGGCAGATTATTATATAATCCTGATACTGATCCCAATGTCTGGCGTCGTTTTTTAAAAAAAGAATTTGGTACGGCTTCAGATAATATTGAACGCGCTGTTGCTAATGCGACAAGGATTCTTCCAATAGTTCTGACTATTCATGGTGCGTCGGCAGGTAATAATGCATATTGGCCTGAAATGTATACCAACATGTCAATTCCTGATCCGAAAGCCAAAAATCCTTACTCCGACAGTCCTTCACCCAAAGTATTCGGTAACGTAAGTCCTACCGATCCTCAGATATTCCTTGGCATTAACGACTTTGCAAAAGAACTTATAAATTCAGAAAGGAGCGGGAAATATAGCCCTGTTGAAGCAGCACAATGGATAGAAGATTATTCTGATGAAGCTGCAAGATGCCTGAGACAGGCTGAAGCCAATAATCCTGATAAAGGAAAACCCGGATTCAAAAGGATGGCAGTTGACATAGCTATCCTAATCAGATTAGGTCGTTTTTTTGCTGCAAAATTCCGCTCCGGCTTATTGTTTGGGATTTATCAGCAAAGCGGAGACAGGACGGCACTCGAAGAATCTGTCAGTTATTATGGAAAGGCACGCGGTTTCTGGGCTGATCTGTCAGAACGGGCAAGAGTTATTTATAAGCTTGATATTACTATTGGTGAGAATCCCGTAATCCGCGGGCATTGGCTTGACAGATTGCCGGCGATAGATGAAGATATTGCCGTAATGACAAAACTGTTGGAACAAACACCCGGTAACAGCAATGCAATGAAAGAGAGCGTTAAACTGGCGATACAGGAAGCAACTGGACGACCTGTCCGTACTAAAGCATCAGTTAATCATTCACTGCAGGAGGTATACAAACCGGGAGTTCCGGTTAATATTGCACTTTCACTTGACAGGAAGCCGTCAACTGTCCTTATCCATTACCGTCATGTGAATCATGCTGAAAGGTATGAAACATCCAAGATGACGTTTACCGGAACAGGGTATGAAGCAACAATTCCTGCTGCCTATACTGATTCGGAATACCCCATTCAATATTATTTTGAGATGAGAGAGGGATCTGAAAATGGCTGGTTATATCCCGGTTTCAATAGTGACCTGACAAACCAGCCTTATTTTATTCTTCGCAGGCTAAACTAATTTATAAATTTAGAATGGTACCTGACTAGCAATTTGTTCTCATAGAAAAAACTTTTAAGAACTGAAAAGCAATTATGATAAATTTCATTTACAAGCATTTACGATTTTGTCCAAAAACCGGAAGATTTGTTGGTTTTAGTCGGTTTAGAGGGTTGTCTCAATTACTACTTCCTTTTATCGGCCTGGTTGCATTGGTGTGGGTATTAATTCGGGTAATCCCAAAGCCCAGCCGTTTAAGTTATCCATGTGTCAGAACTGCCATGCCCATTGCTGCGGGATTCATGGGTTACCTTACTGCAATGGCTCTGTCTTCTATAGCATTTTTAAGATCAAAAAAACCATTTCGTTATTACCCGCTATTTCTTCTTGGTGCGTTTGTAATTTTCGGAATCAGCGGCTTTTATCTGACCGGGAGTAATATCAATTTAAAAGTTAATGCGACCGTTACTCCCAACAAACCTATCGGAGAGGCAAAAGGAATTTTCCCGGGCAGGGTAGTATGGGCTCATAATCCAAATGCAGTAAATCAAAACTGCAATCCATCTTCCTATGGTCATGCCTGGTACATGTCTGAGAATAATAATCAATCGGTAGTTGATTATATGGTATCAACAGTGATTGATAGCCTTACCGCTCAAAAAAGCGATAGCGCTGCATGGCGCACGATATTCCAATATCACAATGCGACAAGGGGAAAGGGGAAAGTGAATTATCGTGCCGGAGAAAAAATATTTATAAAAATAAATTCATCAAGCAGCTGGGGTGGAAACTATAACCCGACTGATCTGTCAAAAGTGAATAATGCCTGGTACGGCATGTCTGAAACATCACCTGCAATGGTGCTTGCTGTGTTACATCAGCTTGTTGATGTTGTCCACGTTGCTCAAGGCGATATTTACATCGGTGATCCGATGAAGCATATATATAAACATGCTTATGAGCAATGGCATCCAAGATATCCTGGCGTACATTATTTGGATCATGATAATTATGCTGGTTTAGGCAGAGAACAAGCTATACCAAGTGCGACTGCAAAAATTTATTATTCAGACCGAGGGACTATTTTACGTCCGAATGTCTCCTATCCGGGGAGTCCTGTCGGCACGACTCCTATATTTTATGATTCAGTGTATACTATTTTTGAAGATGCCGAATATATACTCAATATTCCTCAATTAAAGGGACATAAGCGAGCCGGAGTGACAATGTTTGCAAAAAATCATTTTGGATCACAAACGCGTTTAGATGCAATGCATTTGCATAATGGATTACCAGCCCCTATGGAGATGGAAAATGATACTTCGCGTCTTGGATATGGATTGTACAGAATCCAGGTAGATTTAATGACACATTCTCTTTTAGGAAAGAAGAATCTTGTTTTTTTAATGGATGCATTATGGAGTAGTGATTATGAACAGGATGAACCGCTCAAGTGGCAAATGGCACCCTTCAATAACGGTTTTTCAGCATCTGTATTTGCTTCTTTCGACAACGTTGCTATTGAATCCGTGGGTTATGATTTTTTACGATCGGAATTCACAGTTGCCCGCGGAGCAGGAACATTTGTGCAAATGCGGGGTGCCGATGATTACCTTCATCAGGCTGCCGATTCAACGAACTGGCCGAGCAATATTAAATATGACCCGGATGGCACTGGCGTCCATGTTTATAGCCTCGGTGTCCATGAGCATTGGAATAATTCGACAGATAAAAAATATTCCAGAAATCTCGGAACCGGCACAGGTATTGAATTAATAGATATTGAACAGAATAACATAACAGGTATTGCAAGTCAGGAAACCCCTGTCCGGAATAGTTTTGAACTCTGCCAGAATTATCCTAATCCATTTAACTCNNATACAGGGAAGAATTGTAAAATCATTTGCCAATAATGCGCAATCGGCAGGTTATCAAAGTGTAGAATGGGACGGGACAAATACCCGTGGTAGCATGATGCCCGGCGGAATTTACATATGCAGAGTTAAAGCTTCATCTATTGGTAGCGGAATAATATTTGATAAGACAGCAAAAATGCTGTTACAAAAGTAGTTTTTTCTAAATTTCAGCATTAAGAAAGAGAGCCGGAGATATGCTTGATAAACAAAGGATACAGATAAAATACAAATAGAAAAATGATAAATAAATCATCCTTCCGGTATCTTTCACTCAGATTGTGTTTTGGTCTTATTCTGATTGGAAGCGGGTTCATAACATTTGCCCAAACAGCAGAAAATCAGATTGATCACGATACCGTAGTTTTAAAAGTTGATCTGTCCTCTGAGACAGGTACGATGAATCCTGCATGGGCCTGGTTCGGTTATGATGAGCCAAATTACACCTATATGAAAGATGGTAAAAAACTTCTTTCAGAAATTGCAGAGCTTAGTCCGGTTCCTGTTTATGTCCGTACCCATAACCTTTTAACAACCGGCGATGGAACAGCATCACTCAAATGGGGATCTACGAATGTTTATACGGAGGATAAAAACGGCAATCCGGTCTATGACTTTACAATAATTGATAAGATTTTTGATACATTTATTGAAAGAGATATAAAACCTCTTGTTGAACTTGGTTTTATGCCTGAAGCATTGTCTGTCGGTCCTGCTCCATACAGGCATTCGTGGCCTGAAACATTCTCCACCGGTTGGGCATATCCTCCTAAGGATTATGATAAATGGGCGGAACTTGTCTATCAGCTTACAAAACATTGTATATCGAGGTATGGACAAAACGAGGTGGAGGGTTGGTATTGGGAAGTATGGAATGAGCCAAACATCAATTATTGGAATGGATCAATGGAGGAATATTTTAAAATGTACGACTTTGCCTCGTGGGCGGTAAAAAAAGCATGCCCCGAAGCCAGAATCGGAGGTCCTCATACTACAAGTCCGAGAGATAAAAATGCTGCTGGCTGGCTGAAAAGTTTTATCGATCATTGCATAAATGGGACAAACTTCAAAACAGGACAAAAGGGTTCTCCCCTCGATTATATTGGTTTTCATGCAAAAGGATCTCCGAAAATTGTAGACGGACATGTTCAGATGAATATTAATCTTCAGTTACAGGACATATCCAAAGGATTTGAAATTGTCTCATCATTTCCGGAAATTAGTAAGCTTCCTGTGATAATAGGAGAGTCTGATCCGGAAGGATGTGCAGCCTGCTCTATGACCCGGACTCCCTCGAACAGCTATAGAAATGGTACGCTTTATTCCAGCTACGAAGCAGCTGTTTTTGCAAGAAAGTATGCTCTTGCTGATCATTTTAAGGTTAATTTCAAGGGGGCGGTTACCTGGGCATTTGAGTTTGAAGATCAGAGGTGGTTTGACGGATTCCGTGATTTAGCTACCAATGGTGTGGATAAACCTGTTCTGAATATTTTCCGGATGTTTGGCATGATGAGCGGAACACGAGTGGCAGTTTCAGGCGGAGTCTACGACCCTTTTATGATACGTGATTCGGGAGTGAAAGCCGTTGCTCCGGATATTAATGCACTGGCATCCAAAGATAAAAACGGAGTATCAATTATGGTTTGGAATTATCACGATGACGATCTGCCTGCAAAGGCATCACAGATCAGGCTTGATATTTCGGGTATTACTTCCGAAAAAGTTCTGGTCACTGAGTATCGTATTGATAAGGAAAACAGTAATTCCTATGAGGTATGGAAGAGCATGGGTTCACCCCAAAATCCTACCCGGGAACAGTATGAAACTCTTATTAAAGCAGGTGCACTTAAGATGTTTGCTTCTCCTTTCCCTGCTAATACCAGGAATGGATTCATAAATCTGTCATTGAATCTGCCCAGACAGGGGGTGTCTCTTTTTAGGCTGCTATATTAAAAATGATTATTCAACTTTCAAAATAGACCCCGTCTTTTTCCAGTTTCTTTCTGAGTTCAGAGTATGGTAAATCACGCGTACCACAATTCTTTAAAGCACATAAAGCTGCTGCAGTACCTGCTCCCTGACCCTGTCCCATACAGCTTACCGTATTACGGGTTGACATATGTGCATCATGGTTTGAGGTTATGAGCATTCCAGCCGCAAGCAGGTTGTCTATGCCCTTTACTCTGAGAGCTTTATATGGTATGCCATATGTACCGCCATTTTTTACCTTCAACCTGGGAGCGGAATCATGGAATCCATAAGCCATAATATCATCCTCGAAATGTCTGCCTTCTAGAACATCGGATGAGGTAATATCATAATCACAGGTAATTGTTCTTCCTCTCCGGATATTTAAGGATGGACTGGTTCGGGCTATAAATGCCTTTTCACAACCGGGAAGATATTTTCTGAAAAGCTCAAGGGTTTTATACTGGTTCTGCCTGATAACAAGTTCAGCCTTTGCAACCTCATCCCGGTTTGTGGGGCTGATTGCCAGCTTATAATTTATTTTGATGAACATCATGTAATTGTCATGAACTGTGGTTGTTATAAGTCCTGAACCAAGTTTCCTCATACCTTCGACAAACTCTGGTGGAAACAACGCATCCCTGCCTCCGGTCCCTTCACTTCCCATTCTTATAATCTGGCCCTCTTTCCCGTCGCGTATTCCCAGCGCTAGCTGACCAAGAGCATTATGCGATTTAAGGAATTCAGAGAGTTTTTCAATATCTACATTCCCAAGACCCATACTATTGCAAACAGGATGATCATTTAATTCGATAAAATCAGCACCGGCATAAGCCGACAAATCACCATAACCAGTGCTGTCAATAAAACATCTTGCCTTGAATAATTCTCTTCCCATGCGGCTTTGAACTATTACCCCCTCTAAAGCAGACCCTTTTCTGGTAGTACCTGCAACCAGGCTGTTGACAAAAATGGATACTCCTGCTTCCGATAACATTTCAAAAACTACGAGTTTGTACAATTCAGTATCTATTGAAGTACAGACAGAATCATAGTCATAATTGGTCAGCATTTCGGCATGACCGGATGTCCCCCCGAATATCAGAAGACGATCGATGATCTCCTGTGGTATGCCATTTACTACCTGACGCTTCTGGACCCCGGGAAAAGCCTTCCAGAGATTAAAGAAACTGTGAAGGGCTGTTCCTCCTTCTACAACAGTTCCCCCTGGATATCCTTTGGTCTCAATGATAGCGGTTTTTGCACCTTGCCGGGCTGAAGCCACAGCCGCTACAACTCCTGCGGTTCCAGCACCTGCAATAATAACATCAAATTCCCTGACAGGAAGCTTATTGTTTTCTTCTTCCCGGAATCCCTTTATTACTTCTGTGCCCGAGGCTAAATTAATAGCCGGTACGGTTAGTCCGGCCATCAGCATATTCCTTGAAAATTTTCTGCGATCCATATTAACAGTAATTAAATTCGGTTTGGTTATTTACCTGATCAATGTACGACTTATTTATCTTGCTAAGAACTCAAGGGTAACATATTATTATCAAAAGAAATCAGATCCGGATTATGAAAATATTTGAAATATTATTATAATCACACTTTGTATTAAATCAATGAATGAATGTCAACCAGTATAAGTACCAGATAAACATATTGTGATAAATATAAAACTCATCAGATACTCAAATCAATCAACTTAACATGAAAAAGATTCTATTTATCGCTGCAGTAATTATGATCCCCTGTATGATTTCCGGACAGCAGGCACAAAAAGTAAATATAAATATCAAATCAGGTACTCCTTCCGGAATAATTGATCCCAGGATCTATGGTCAGCTTTTTGAACACATTTATTTCTCAGCCGATGGCGGATTATGGGGTGAAATGATTGCCGAGCGATCGTTTGAGCCAGAGCAGTATCCGGGAATCTCCCCGCGTGACGGATTTTTCGACGGATGGTATGAAGGTGACAACAGCATACTTCATTCCCCGACCCTTTACGAACAACCTATCCCAATGGTGACAGTCGATGGCAACGATTATGTTATAAACACAGATATGAAATGGCGCTCATACAAACTTGCAAGACATATGTGGAGCGGCGGTTATGCTGATATAAGGGTCGAATTCAAAAATATATCTGATGGCAAAAGTTATCGTTTCCGCCTGCACGATCCAAAGTATGAACCAGCTAATCCAAGAAATCCCCAACCGGCAAAAGAAGCCACTTTTGCAATAGAAAAGTCAACCACATCCGAACGGCAGGGACGCGATGGCAAACCTATGACTGTGACTGTATGGGAACCGGTAGCAAGTGCAGCTGTGAAACCTGAACAGATTGACAAAGCCGGGGAATGGCATAATCTTCGTTTAAACTGCAATGGGGAAAGTGTTAAAGTTTATTGGAATGGCAAACAGGTTTTAACATTCAAAGATCTTGCAGGCACTGAGGCAAAGAACGATATCGTTTTTGGTGTTAATTACACTGACGCACAGTTTAAAAACATAAAAATAACCTCTGCTGACGAAAAGAAGATTTATCTGGATGGTATGCCGGCGGTGGTTAAAAATCCTGCTGTGGCTCCACAATGGAAATCTTTCGGCAGTGGTGGCTTTGAAATGGTGAAAGGTAATGCCGTGAATATGGATTACTCCCAGAAGATTACTGCGGGTACAGAAGTATCAGGTGTTATGCAGGGTCCATTTGCTTTAAGAAAAAGTGAAGTTTATTTGGGTTCGATATGGGCCAAAGGTGACGGTAAAGCAGAACTGATCATCGATTTTAACTCAGGAGGCAGAAACATAGCTGATCAGGTTATTGGTACACCAGGCGCTGAGTGGAAGAAATATAACTTTTCACTTGATATAGGGCAATTTGAAGGTGATGCTAACCTTGCCATAGGAGTAAAAGGAGGTAGCCTTCAGGTTGACCAGGTCAGTATGATGTCGCGTTCCGGAATCAAGATTGGAGGTTTCAGACCTGATATTTATAAGGCAGTAGAAGAACTTCATCCGACCAATCTCCGTTGGCCGGGAGGTGGCTACGCCGCACAGTACAGCTGGAAGTGGGGAATTGGTCCACAGGAAAACCGTATACGCTGGGCGCACTACTTTTGGATGAACTATGATCAGAATAGTTTCGGGACTGATGAATTTATTAAACTCTGTCGTCAGATTAATTCCGAGCCGGTAATAGTTGTACGGATCGGATTTGACAGACCTGAATCGGAACATGCTATGATACTGCAGGAAGCCTGTGACTGGGTGGCCTATTGTAATGAACCGGCCACAGGTAAATGGGGCAGCAAAAGGGCTTCCAACGGACACCCGGAACCATATAATGTGAAATATTGGGAGATTGACAACGAGATGTGGGAGTATGGAATTGATAAATATGAGGCTGCTATCAGAGAATTTTCTACAGCAATGCGTAAAGTCGATCCAGGTATTAAAATCATTGTGTGCGGCGCATTTGGAACTACTACTGACAAGGAGTTCCTTAACCGTTCTGGGAAATATTTTGATTACGTAAGCCTTCACCATTATGAAGGTGCAAACGGATATGCAACTGGTCCGGGGAAACTTGCCGCCCAATACGATCAGTATTCAGAAATGATTGCCAAGTGCCCTAATCCCAACATAAAGCTTTATATCTCAGAATGGAACCTTCAGAGTATCGACTGGCGTACCGGTCTTTTTGCAGGAGGATTTTTGAATGTATGTGAACAGCGTCCGGTAGTTGAAATGGGCGCTGCTGCCCTGTTTATCCGCCGTACAGACTCTCCTGATTGGAACAATGCCTTTATTAATTTTGACTATAAAGGATTATTTGTGGCTCCAAATTATGTCGTGACTAAACTGTGGCATGATAATTTCTCGAAATACCGTCTGGCATGTACTGGCGAAACAGGTAACATAAGTATCAGCACAACTCTTTCAGAAAACGGAGAAAATGTCATTGTTAAAATTGTAAATCCAACAGAGAATCCCTGTGACCTGGCAATTGAGGGAGACTGGAAACAAGTGACAGGTGCCGGATATCAATTTATTGCTCCGGGTTCACTGCAGGCAGCCAATTCTATGGAATCGCCCCATGCTGTAACAGTTGAGAAGAAGGAAATCACTCCTGTCAACAATCGTGTCACCATGACCGTAGCACCGTTTTCGGCAGGAGTTCTTACCCTGGTAAAAGGATTTTAAGGAAGAGCAGACTATTTTGTATCAGGGAAATAATAATCAGATGCTGCAGCAGAAGCAAGGAATATGCATACTGCCAATTGGAATCAGATTCCATCAAGACACAAGATGAATATTAATTTGGGTCAATTTTACTAAGATGATGAAAGCACAAACGATCAAGATAATAATTCTGATAGTACTTAGTTTTTTATTTACAGGCAACCGGACCGGATTCTCTCAGAATAAATCAATAACCGTCCAGATCAGTTCATCTGATAAACAGTTATCATTTGCATGTGATGAAATAAAGAAGGCTGCTGTTGACAGAGGTTATGTGGTAACGTTGTCTAGAACAATAAATGCCAGATCAAATGACAAAATAATAGTAAAAATCATTTCCGATTCTGTTTCAGTTATTCAAATTGCCATGTCTGATGTTTTAAAAACGCCGGAACAATTTGGTTGGCAATGCTATTCTGTGAGGATTAAGACGACAGGAGACCAAACAGTTATATACATTTTGTCAAGTGATAAAACCGGCGCCATGTATGGGGGTTTGGATATTGCCGAGGCAATACATTTGGGAACAATAAATAATTTATCTGAGTCAGACAACAGGCCCTATCTTGAACGTCGTGGTATCAAATTCAACATTCCGCTCGATATGAGAACTCCAAGCTATTCAGACATGAGCGATGCAGGACAACAAAATATCCCGGTAATATGGGAAATGGAATTCTGGCAGCAGCAATTTGATGAAATGGCTCGTAATCGCTATAATGTAATATCACTGTGGAGTGAAAATCCGTTTCCGACTCTCGTGAAAATACCTGAATTTCCAAAAATTGCTCTGAATGATGTTTACAGGACAAAAGTAAAAATAGCAGATAATTTCAGTCATAACGGAGGTGGATATCTTACATCGGATATGCTTAAGAATTACGAAGTTGTCAAGAAAATATCAATTGATGAAAAAATAGCATTCTGGCGAAAGGTGATGGATTATGCTCATAACCGGGGAATTGAAGTCTACTGGTTTACATGGAATATTTTTACTTACGGTATCGAAGGGAAATATGGCATCAATGACAGGCAGGACAATGATACAACAATTGCATATTTCAGAGCCGCTGTCAGGGAAATGGTCCTGACATACCCTGGACTAAATGGAATTGGCATCACCGCCGGGGAAAACATGCAGGGAAATAAAAGTAAATATAGTAACGAACAATGGCTCTGGAAAACATATGGAATGGGTGTAAGGGATGCCCTGAACAAACAACCGGGACGTGAAGTAAGATTAATTCACCGTTTTCATCAAACCAACCTGAATGAGATTCTGGATGCATTCAGAGATTATCCGGGAACATTAGATTTAAGCTATAAATATTCCATAGCACACATGTATGCCGTTCCTGATCCTCAATATATTAAATCCTACATGAATCTATTCTCTCCTAAACTTAGAACCTGGCTCACTGTAAGAAATGATGATATTTACAGTTTTCGTTGGGGAAATCCCAGGTTTGCCCGGCAATACATTTTATCTATTCCCGAACCAGAGAAAATAGTTGGTTTTTATATGGGATCAGATGGTTATATTCTGGGAAGAGATTTTCTTGGAAAAGATAATATTTTGCCTCGTCCTTTAATTATTCAGAAGCAATGGTACTCTTTTATGTTGTGGGGAAGATTAAGTTATGATCCATATCTTAAAGACAACCTGTTTCTCAAAACCATTGAATCAAAATTTAAAAACACTCCATCGCAAAGCCTTATGGATGGATGGTCCGCTGCTTCTATGGTCTTCCCCTGGGTGACACGGTTTTGCTGGGGAGATATTGATATTAAGTGGTTTCCGGAAGCTTGCACAAGTGATAAAAGTTTTAAAGGTTTCTATACAGTTAAAGATTTCATGGAAGTTGAGCCTCAGCCTGGAAGTAATATAAGTAATGTGATCCGATGGGCTCAGTATTACAGGCTGAATCGCCCTGACAGTTTAATCTCACCCATTGCTGCTGCTGATACAATATCCAAATATGCAAATCTGGCTTTGATAAACCTGAAATCATTGCCACAAAGGAAGATCAATTCATCAGATGAACTTGATCTTACTCTTGGCGATATTGAAGCATTTGCTACAATTGGTAACTATTATGCCGAAAAGATAAAAGGAGCATGCAGTCTGGCATTATATAATTTCTATGGACTCAAAAAAGATCAGGATGAGGCAGTTCAACATCTTATCAGTGCAAAGTCCTTTTGGGCAAAATATGCAACTATCTACTCTTCTCAATATAAGCCTGCACTTTTCAACAGGATCGGATTCGTTAATATTCCTCAGTTAATTGAAAAAACAGATCAGGACATTAATATAGCAATCACGTGGCAGCCCGGCATTATAAAGGAATATAAAAAGGGGAATATTATTTATCCATAAAATTCAGAGGATTTAAAGATCTTAACTTATGTCTGAGGTGGTAAAGAGATATCTGATGTCATTCAGTTGTAACTGTTTCACTGGCTCTAAGAGTGAGACCCGGTGACTTTAATCCATCCTGTAACAGGACAGCTCTGTATTCGTAAGCTCCGGTTAAAATACTGTTATTTTCTTTTTTTAACTCAATCTCAAAATCACCTTTTGATGAAACAGGATAAAAACCGGAACTTGTCCATTTTTCAATATTCCCGGTTGTTCTATTTACAGTACGGTACTCAAAACCTATTTTATAGATTTTACAGTCGCCCAGTTCTTCTATCCGGGATTTAAAAATAACTGAGTTTTCATTAATTACGGCACTTAGAGTTTTAAACTTTGCCGGGATAAAGGCCGGTTCTACATTTTCAAGTTTCACAACGATTGGGTTAGGCCATTTGTTGTCGGTATACATGCGTTGCGATCTTACAACATCAAACTCAAATCCATCAGGGGTTTGACGAAAATAAGGCATCCCGTCTTTCTGGGGCATATATTCAATTATATGGCCTGTTTGGCCTAATACACTTATCTTGGTTCCGGAAGTTGCCTTAACCGTTTTTAAAAGAAATTTCTTTCTGTCACCTCTTATCCAATCAGGGTCATTTGTTATATAAACATAAACAGTATTTTCGTTTTTACTTTTCGATAGCCAGAGGTCCCCTTCATTCGAAATAATCCACGATCTTACATTTTGAATAGCTTCGTGGTTCACAAAATTCCAGGCTGCGATTTCCATTAACAAACCCATCTGGCCTTCATTAATATTCCCCCACTGATCAGGTCCTACATTCAGAAGATAGGAGCCTCCTTTTGCACGTGTTTCTATAAGTTTATCAATAAGTTCGGTACCGGTTTTGTAGTGATCGTTGGTTGGTTTGTAATTCCACTCGTTACCCATAGTCATATTTGTTTCCCAATAGGTGGTACTCGACTCGCCCGGAACAATCTGCTCAGGTGTCGGGATAGCTCCTCTGGTAATTACCAAATTGGGTTGTAAAGCCCATACTTTTTGTTTAACTTCCTCTCTGAGTATTTCACTGTCAATAAAAAATAAATCAATCGGTCCATAATTTGTCATTAATTCAGTGCACTGATCGAGAACATACTTTTTATACTTTTCCTGAATGGCTTTAGCCCTTTCCCAATGTCCGTCTTGTCTTCTACCTATATCTTTAATGCCGTTCTGGAAGCAGTATACAAAATCTTCCGGCGAATAATAGATTCCAACCATAAGGCCCCATTTTCGACAAGCTTGAACAAATCCTTTAAGTATATCTTTCTTATACGGGGTATTCATTATATTGAACCTGGTAGTTTTGGTGTCCCAAAGACAAAAGCCCGAGTGGTGTTTTGCAGTAAGAACAATGTATTTCATTCCTGCATTTTTAGCAAGGATGACTATCTTTTCCGGATTCCAGTCCATGGGAAAAAATGTTTGAGGTAAATCGGTGATATATTTGTTAATATAATCCTCAGAAGCACCGACTAATTCGTGACTAATAACACCTCCCAGCTGGACGTCAACACCCCAGTGGATAAACATCCCGAAACCGGCATCTTTCATTTCTTCAATTCGTTCAGGTTTATTCAGATTAAGCCCAAGTTGAGAAAAAATTGTCAACGACAATCTTGCAAAAAATAGTATTGATAATAACTTTTTCATTCTTATCAAAGAATTTAGGTAAAGCCAAAAATACAATTATTAGAAGTAAGAAATACCAGGTGCCAAAAGAATAGTTGAGTTCCGTGTGGAAAGTGAATTTTAGAAAAGACAGAATAAATATTAAGAATCCGGGATGAAGTTATAAAATGTAATAAAGTCATTATTTGAACTTTAATTTCTTTTATAGGATGTCGGAGGTTAGATATTAGTTCAAAAAATACTTGAAACATATCCAATAAAACATTAAATTTGATTATCTAATTTTAAACACATGAAGAATTATCCACTTATAATTATTATTGTTTTCCTGTATTTCAACGCTTGTAAAAAGGAAGACAAAACTGAGAATCTATACTTTAGTGATACATTGTTAAGCCAGGTCAATTCGGGTGATCTGGCGGTTCATGGATTGACATATAATAGTAGTTATCTTATTTATGAATCAATGGAACCATACATTTATAATAAATATACATATGACAGCCAGAATACTTTACGTAAAGTGGAAACGGCTTATTCATTCAATCCATTAAGTTGTGTAGCTGTTTCAGGAACGTCACTTGAATCAGATCCAAGAAAAGCCAAAATATCTCAATATTCAGAATTTGAATATGATGCTGGTTTAAGATTAATAAAAAAATCGACTTACTTTATTAACAATGGAAACTCGCAGCTTAATTACTACCAGACATATGATTATGCAAGTGATAAAATTGTAAAGTTAAATATGTTCAATCCACAGGGATTATTAATACAATACGATGATTACATGTACGATGGTGATGGAAATATAACACGGGATGATCAATACTCAAATAATTCAGGTATAAACTTGATAAAATCGGTGATCTATGAGTTTGATAACAAAAACAATCCATACCAGGTTTTTGCTTGTGAAGGTGATCCTGGTATTCATACCAATAAGAATAATATTACAAAAGAGACTTCTTTTTACTATAATGGTACAGCCGAATCAAGTTCCAATATAATAATACATACCTACGAATACAACAGTTTAGATTATCCGGTTAAAATAGATAAATTGGATTGCATTTATGGAAAATAACTTTAGAATTGAAATTTGGGAAAGCGATTTACATATCTTTTACTCCTGATAACCGGATTATTATGCGGCTGTAAAAAAGAAGCAAACCCTCATGATTGGGTAATCAACGACTTCTCAGGCACTTATAAGAATGTTGAATATAGTGAGAATTTAATCAGGGAATTTACTGCCGGTATTTACGATGACAATACTATTCCCGATGATATTAAGCAACTTCAATATGGAAGAATAGAGATCGATTTTCAGTACAATGGAGGAGGACTTGATTACTTCATGCCATTATTTTACTATGGTTCAATAAATAAAAACAACACCGACGATAACAAAGAAGAACCTAAATTTCATATTGCCATAGAAATCGGACATTACAATGTCATCCCTTTCCCTGTAGAATATTTATTTTATACGATAAGTACGTTTCGCCAGCCTCAATATTGCAGGGATTCATTTAGTCCGGTAATTGCAGGGGGGAATTACACTTTTATCGTTGATAAAAGACCTGAAGGAATGATACTTCAATTGAAAAGAGGCGAAAATATTTTGAATATTTTCCCTCATGCTTTTTTCCCTGATTCTTCACAAATGTTTTTTAAAGATGTTTCATCTTATATTGACCGGAACAAGGGTGATTCACTGAAAAAAGTATTGATGGTAGGTAAGGGGTTTGCAGGAATCGATAAAGGGATCCATGATTTTAATGGTCAGGTCACAAGTCTCCGGATCATAAAATATACAATTTCCAATACTGATTCAGGATATGAATTAAAGAAAGTAAGAAATCAACATACGGAAAACCAGCAGATAATTTACACAGCTCATGACAATTTATTCGCGAACGACAAATTCATTATATTGAAATATCAGTTTTATCCCTATAAATTTGAAGCCGGAGAATTAATTTCGGGTGGAGAAATGCAAACCGGCGAAACAGCTAAAATGAAAAATGACCAACCTGCCAACTGTTATTTAAAATCATCTGATATTGGTTTTTATAAAGTAAACATTTGCACCATTGATAAGGACAATAATCTACTAAGATCCTCGGCAAAACCTTTTGAGATCTGGGTATACCCAAAAGAATGGGATTTCGGATTTTATTAATGACAGACTTTTGTAAGTCCGATGACCTGTCGTCCCAATCCAAGTCATAATTTAGTATTAACCACATAACAGCATGAAAGTATGAAAGTAAGATCATTACATTTTAGGACGCTCTTCACTTTGCTTCTTGCGCGCGGGTTTATAATCGGATCTGGCAAAATCTTTACAGGAACAATAATGGATTAGATAAATTATATAGGAGTGATGTTTTTTTATCTTCTAAAAGATACAGTTTTATACGAAAACTTATTTCATGAAATATAACCATTACAACAGGCTTCTCATATTCGTTTTATGTGTTTTTTCAATTAGCAGTATATCCTGTTTCAGAAATCCCGGAGAGATCAAGAAGCATCAAACATGGGAAATGGTTGAGATAACTCTTGAGGCTGGGAAGGAATATAGTAACTATTATACTGACGTAACATGCTGGCTGGAGTTAAAAGGTCCTGATTTTTCTAAGCGTATATACGGTTTTTGGGATGGAGGTAATACTTTTAAAATAAGGATAGTTGCAACAAAACCTGGTAAATGGTACTGGCAAAGTTTTTCGAACCAACCAGATGATAATGGACTGAATAATAAACAGGGAGAGTTTGAAGCTGCCGGATGGTCTGAAAAAGAGCTGGAAAATAATCCCAATCGTCACGGTTTTATAAGACCATCAAAAAATGGACATTCACTTCAGTATGCTGATGGGTCGCCGTTTTTTATTATCGGTGACACCTGGCTTGCAGGCGCTACATGGCGATTACCATTCAGAAATGCGGTTTCGCCAGCTAACTATGAACCTGGCCCCGGTATTGGCTTTGAAGATGCTGTGACCTACAGAAAAAAGCAGGGATTTAATTCTGTAAGTATGATTGCCTGTTTCCCAAACTGGGAAGCAGACGAAAATTCCAATACCTATGCCGACTCAAATGGGATATTTTTAAGGAATGCCTGGGAAAAATTCGGATATATCGTCAAAAGCGGACAGATGACTTCCAAAGATATGCGTGATGAAAGTGGAAATAAACCATTCGAGATGTCGCAACTACACAAAGGAGTGGCAAATTTTGACAGGATAATCCCGGGTTATTTTCAAAGTCTTGACAGGAAGATGAAATATCTCTCTGAACAGGGATTTGTACCTTTACTTGAGAGTGTTAGACGCGATAATTGCCCTTCGTGGAAAGCATACTATGATTTTAATGAATCATACTCGAGGTTTATTCAATATCTTATATCGAGATATGGAGCTTATAATATTCTTTTCAGCGGCATTCATCTCGACTGGATTCCTAAAGAGTACAGTCTTACAGCTGATGAATTCAATGAAGCCCTCACCTATCACTTCAAGAAGTACGGGCCGATGCCTTTTGGACAACCATATACTACTCTGATAAACAACTCAACCTACACCCAATTTGGTCACGGTCAGGATTGTCCCTGGCTTACAATGCACAGCGTAGGCAATAATCCTCGTGATCATCGTGTTTCAGCAATGCTTGATACTTTATTTAAGCTTGTACCGGCTTATCCAGCCATTAATTTTGAGCCTTATTATACCGGATGGGATCACCCCATTAACAAACCACATGGAGAGCATCCGGCAGTTAATTCAGCCCGCGACAATTACTTCACCAGGGCAATGATGTACGTATCCGTTCTTTCAGGTGGATTATCGGGGCATGTTCATGGAACGGCAGCCTACGATATGACAACTACTGGTGAACCGGCAGGTTTCCGGCCATTTATATGGGATGCCATGAAATATAAATCGGCTGACTATATGAGACATTTAGGTGAATTTATTTTGTCCGAAGATGAGAAGTATCAGACTCTTGAGCCGGCTCAGGAGGACATTCTGCCAAGGAAAGCTAACGGCTCTTTTGACGATGGGCTTGACGGGTGGTCATATATGATGAGGAATGTTGAGAAAGATTTTGCGTTATTATACTTTGAAAACGGTTCGGTTAAGCCAGCTCTAAAAGGATTCCTGCCTGACAGACGATATTCTCTGAAATGGTATGATCCTCGAACAGGTAAGTGGGAAAAACCTCTGATTGTAAGAACTGATGATCAGGGATCATTGACTATTCCCTCTTTCCCTGACTCTAAAAATCCTTCCGATACTGACTGGGCATTGAAAATAAAGAAAGAGTAACTGACAGTATTCTCTATTATATTGATATTTAAATGGAATTGATGCAGGATCTCCTGATCCGGGTTTAAGGTATATCAACTGGATATCAGGATTCCTGTCTTTCTGGAAATATTCCAGCCTGACCGGATAGAACCCCTTCTCAAGAGGGACAATATATGAATTTGTTACCTTTGACGAACAGATACCTTCCTCATTGAGTACTTTGGAAAAGCAACCCCCTTTATTTAAGACTCAACACTAATGTAACAATTGATTGTGTTGGAAGTACAACTTCCGGGCTGTTTAAAATACCAGTATTTAAACAATCATCAACTTTAGATGTCCTGTATGCAGATGCTTTGTCAATTGTATGACCAGCAATGGAAATTTTTACCGAACACTGATCTTTAGAGGAACGGTTAATTAGTACAATTGATGCAGAGTCATTGGCAGAATTGATAAATGCGAGAGATGCCACCAGATTATTTTTAGATGTGCCAATTCTTTTCCATCCGGGATGGATAAATGCTGAGAACTGCTTGAAAACGTAGAAATCTTTTGTTTTTGAGTATCCTTTTGAATTACTCCAGCGACTTTGATCCCATGGATTATCCAAACTGACCAGTCCGGATCCATCCCAGATCAGCTCCCAGTATAAGTAGGCAACTGCATCTTCATCATTTAAAGATTTATAAATCAATCCAGCCAGGGAAAACCAGCCACCCAGACTGTATTCTGTCTGAAAATGAGGCATTTCAGGATGGAAAGTTCCCACTTTGGGAATATCTGTACTACTCCATGGATCATCTTTATTCACTCCATGATAAAGATGATGTGCTATTCCATACAGATAAGATGTATTTAAAGCATTTATGTAATTTTCTACAACATTGAATCCAATGCCTATAGATTCAGGACCTAGCAACTTAGGTTTTGCAGTTCTTCTCTCTACCATGTTATATACAGCCTCCAGAGCCTTGTCATATCCTGCAATTGTGTCAGTGCCGGTTATTTTCTCAAAAGGATCAAACCGGCATGATTCATAACTGGCTGAAAAATCCGGCTCATTCTGAATACCGATATAAGTCGGATTAATCCCATGACTATTGTAGTCATTTAGAGCTCCTTCCCACCAGTCTGCAAATCCGGAATAATCAAATTGAACATTTGAATTTGATATGCTATACTTAAGGGTGCCTCCATTTGAACGATCGTGGTTGTTTTTTAAATAAGCCGGAGGACCCCAGGAGGTTGATAAAACTTTTATGGGCTTACCTTTAACGGCTTCGGCCTCACTTACAAATTCACTTACCCTGTCAATCATTCCTGCATCATAACCATAAGCATTTCTGACTCGAAGAATTTCAAGGTTTAACTCACCAAAAATTGCATCATAGATTTCTTTCTTATTTGGGTGCGCTGTTAGCCAGCCTTCATAGTAGGCTAATGAAGCTCCGAATCCTTCTACTATTTGAAACTGAGTCTCCGGATCTATATTCAAATCATATTCTTTAGTTATTACTGGATCAGTCTCTTTTTTGCAACGATCAGAAAACACTAATATAAATCCAATCATCACTACTAATATAGATCTTTCACGGATTCTCATAATTTTCCACTTCATAAATGAAGATAATCGAAATCAGATCTTGATTAATTCAAAGTTAAATATGTTTTTACGATCTAGTTTGAATTGCCAGATAAATAAAAACCCCGGCGGTTTTGTGCCAGGGCTTTTATTGTGAAGTTTACAACAAAATGATTTTTTCTATCGGGTATTTTACGCGCTACTTTTTATTATAGTTAAGTATAACAACAAATTTTCCGCTTTCCTTTCCGGGGATAACCTTCATCTCCATTTGTCCGGTAACTTTTGTTCCTACTCCGAGAGCGGAGAGAGTATTTGTTACTGTTGCCTTATCCCCAGCACCTATCAATTCGGCTTTGGTCAACTCACCTTTCCACAATACAGGACCGAAAGTATGTCTGAATACGTATTGGCCTGGTGCAATACTATCAAAAACATACTCGTTCTTCTCCTCATGAATCATTATTCGCTTAAGCATTTTTCCGTCTTTCATAAGTTCGATTTCTGCACCTCTACCCATCGTTTGTTCTGTTCTTTCCCTGTAATAATCTGTTCCACTGTCAAATGCCTCAACCTTAAAGTAATATTCCGGATCTCTGTTGAGACTGTGTATTGTCAGGGTATACTTATCGTAGACCATGTAGCTGTTGTAAAGTTTATTAGGTTCAATACCATAACAAACAACATAACCATCGGCTTCTTCAACAGGTTTCCAGGTAAGGGTTGCATCGCGACGATCTTCCGGGTCGCGGACAATCATTACATTTTTAACCTCAGTGAATTTAGCCTTATCAGGGTTTCCGAAAATCCGTAAATCCTTAACAGCAAATTTCCCGCTATCAGGAGTAAAAACATTGGTTAGTTTTACATACCTGGCTGTTACAGGTTCTGAAAGNNGACCAGTTCTTATTGTCGTTTGAAATCTGGACTGTAAATGACTCATAACGACTGAGGCCACTAGCCATGCCAAAACCCCTGCCAAATTTTACTTTTGAATCCTGCTGGTCAAAATTAACCTGCAAAGCATATATTTTACATTCCTTGCCAAGATCTACTTTCATAAATTCTCCCGGATCACCCGTTTTCGCACTCCAGTGGGTCATGAAATTTTCATCGATGGCATTTTTAACATCAAATCCTTCGAGGGTTGAGGATGCCTCTGCGTATTTTTTATGGGATAAGAGCATCCACTCCGTGAAGTTATTATCAACCGCATCTTTCTTGATACCTGGATAATATTGCGGATAATCTCCAAAAGCAGTATTTGAATGCATTACACCTTCAGCATCAACAGCTGTGGGGAATAAAGCAAGTTCACTTCCGCCTCTTCCTCCATAGAATGAAGGGATCATACAAATGGTCCATAAATCCCCGTTTTTGTCGTGGAAAGTGCAACCATGACCTGCTCCGGGTGCAAATCCGGTTGTTTTGAAAGTAAGCGGATTATGTTGGGAATATTTAAATGGCCCAAGAGGACTATCAGACACATAGACTCCATGAGAATAGGACAAAAATTCGAGGCCGATTGCTGCATATTGCAGATAATATTTCCCATTATGTTTTATCATCCATGGCCCTTCTATCCAGGGTGATTCTTCGGGGAAATAGGGTCTGTGTGTGAAGAAAGGAAATATTACATCTTCACTTCTCCGTCGTTCAAAACCGTGTTCGGCATAGTTTCCAAAGAAGCAGACAACAGGCTTACCTTTCTCCCTGAAGCCGTTTTTGGGATCCAGTTCAACAACCTGGAATGGTAAAATCTGCGACCACCCCCAATACATATAAAACCTGCCGTCATCATCACGGAACATATCCGCATCGCCGTAATCCCTATCCAAAGTACCAACCTTTGTCCATTTTCCATTTTTAGGATCAGTACTGGTGAATACATCCCTTGCATTCATTGAACATGCATATAAAGTCTCACCATCAGTCAAAACCGATGGACAGCTTCTCGGATAATCGGGAACATCAACATAGGTCCAGTCTCTCATATTACCGGAATACCAATATCCTCTGCCACCGGTAATAAAAAGATAATAATCATTCTTATAAAGGACTACAACAGGCTCTCCGGCCCTGCGTGCCCTTTCAGAGCCTACACTAAAGTTGAGAGGATTACAGAATGTCATCGGCTTGTCCGATATCTGAACTGAAAAAGGCGTCGATTTGTCTGAATTTCTGGATTGGCCGGAAATTGTGTTCCACGAAGAACTGGCAACCAAAATGACGATTACCAGCAGGATTACTGTTTTTACTGTCAATTTATTCATGATTTGTTTGGATCTAATTTTTGATTCAAAATCGATTTTATCCTGGAAGAAGTATTTGTAAAAATAATTTATTATTTGTGGAAAGAATGACAAAACGATAATAAAACAAGTAATTAAAGATATTTAAGAAATAAGGAAAACCAAGTTCCTCTTTATTTCACTTTACGTTTGGTGAATAGAATATTGAAAACATTATGTAATGATAAGATTATTTTTAAAGTAGAAAGGTTCGCTCTCTGCTTTTCGATGGACTGCGTTCTTCCGGGGGAGCTTAACAAATAAATAATTTGCCATGCTTCACGACTTCAGTGGTTTAATTCAAAGAACAGATCCAGATGATATATCTAATTTAAGCCTCCCTTGGGGGGTTTGGGGCTAAAAATATAGAGGATTAAGCCTCACTACGTTCAGCTTTTTCCTCTGGGGTAACAGCCCAAAGAAAAAGCATTGCTCTGCTTCTCAATGCAGAATATCACTTCTGAATTATTGGATTTCCCCCTCCCTCCTGGGGGAGGGGCAAGGGGGAGAGGCAAATAGATTGGAGGATTATGCTCCCTTCGGTCGCGTGATCCTGTTTTGATAACAGCTCAAAGAAAAAGCCTTGCAGCGCTGACGCGCTGTTACGGGCTTTTTTGTTTCTGTCCCTTCAGAAAGCAAACTTTCTTCGGGCCATCAACAAAAAAACCCTGATGCTTCGCATCAAGGCTTTTTCTTTGTAGCGGAGGGAGGATTCGAACCTCCGACCTTTGGGTTATGAGCCCAACGAGCTACCACTGCTCCACCCCGCAATATATCTTAAATAAGTCAATCCAAATTAGCCCAACGAGTGCCGAAAATCAGCAAGCTCTGCTTGTTCTGATTTACGAGCATCCTCGAAAAACCAGCAAATCAAAGATTTGCGTTTTTCGGGACTACCACTGCTCCACCCCGCAGTTTAATTGAGGTGCAAATTTAACATTTAAAGCGCAATTACCAAAAAAAACAAATGTTTTTAAATGATTTTTGAAATCAAAAGAACCTGCATTTTCTCCTGAATAATTTCTTCAGTCCTGAAATAAAGAATTCAAAATTTTCTCATCCTTGGTTAAAAGATGGGGAAATTATAATGTGAAATTAGGTTTGTAAAATACTTTTTGATATATTTATAATTATGAAGTTCACTTAAATTTGCTTCAATATGCAACCTTTTCTTTGCATTTTGGTTATACTGTGTAGGTTGAAATTGTTTTAATTTAGAAATTGATATATTAACTCTTATTTTGGACCGTATGAAAAAATTATTTGTCTCAGTCTTTCTGGTTTTTTTTGCAGGATTTACCATCCTTGCAAATGATGCAGATCTGTTCAAACTCGATCTCAACGCTGTTCGGGCAGAATTTACAGAATTAAACCAACTTGCAAGTATGGTTACAACCAATGCAGATCTGACATACAGTTCCCTGCAACTGACAAATTCAAATCTTGTAACTTCTCTGAGGCTTGTTCCTGAGAGTGTACTACCTGATGGTACAAAAAATCCCGTACTTGGTATTCCTTCATTCTTGTGGGGTTGCGCCTTTGGTGTGGTTGGAATGGCAGTTGTATATATTGTAACCAATCAGAATATGGATGAAACCAAAAAATCACTGTGGGGCTGTCTTACTTGGACAGCTGTGGTTGTAGTTCTTGATCTTGTCTGGTGGGGAGCTCTCGTTCATGTATAGATCAAACACAAAAAATAAGGAGTATATCAAACAGAAATTTAGATATACTCTTTTTTTTTGCAAAAAAGTTTAGCTTTATATCTGATCATTGTATTTAAGTTGGAAAGAAAACATTATTCCTTAAAACATCTGCAGTGTTAAAATTTCTTTTTTTATTCATTTTTCCCCTTTCAATCATACAGGTGGAACCTCAGCTATTTTTCAGAATCAAAACTGATTTTATGATTAAAGCTAAATCCTCGACAGGAGAACAGAGGTTAACTGTCGGAAAAATATTTTATGATAAGAATATAAAACAGATAGTATACGATGTTAGTTTTCCTGAAAAGGAAATCTGGATCCAGCGAGATACTATTCTTTATAAAATTATCAATTCAAAAGTCATCGGAAAACAACGAATTCCGGCAGGGATTGAATTCTCTATTTATAATCTTGTATTAAACGGCAACCTGAATGATTACGGCTTAAAAAAAACAAAATTCACAATCAGAAAAGTTGAAAAAAACGATAGTAGCGTAATTTCGACATGGGAACCTCCTCTTGAATTTAAAAAATATTTTGGCGACATCCTTTTATCCATTGTTGACCAAAGACTTAATGGGATTGTGTTTAAAAACAATGCAGGCGAGATTGTTAGCCGGCAATTCTTTCGGAACTATAAAAAGGTGAACGGTTTATCATTTCCGCAGGAAATTTACAGGGAGAATTATGTAAATGGACAAAAAGACATTGAATTAACAACTTTTACTAATATCTTAGTTAACGACTTATCCGGTGAAAATAAATATGACTTTAAAATACCTGCAAACTAAAAATTTCTACCGGATTATAATCAGCTTTATATTTTTGGCTTTATATCCAACTTTCTGCTATACTCAGAATCTTTATGACAGGGAGCACAGCCAGAAATACGCAGAATATCTTTTCTCCAGCCGGCAGCATACTCTTGCAGCCGAAGAATTCGAACGACTTGTTTACTTTGACAGGAATAATATCAGTTTTAAATATTACTTGGTCAAATCTTACAGATTGTCAGGTGACTTAAATTCCGGAATCAATCGTATCTATTCATTTTATGGGAGTTCACTTGATACAATGCCGCAAATAATGGCTACAGAATTTGTGAAACTTGAGCTATTATCAGATTCATTGTCAACGGTTCGGACATTTATTCAACAAAAAAGCAGGTTGTCGCCGGAAAATAAGACTGTAGTTCAAAGCTGTGACCTGCTTTTAAATGGTGATTATAATCAGGCAAATCTTTTAGCTGAAGATGCTGCAGGGAAAAACCCTGACTTCCCCAGAGATATAAAAATCCTGTCAGAGAAAGCAGCAAGGATTAAGTTCAAAAGTCCGGTCATAGCGGCAGGTTTTTCCGCTATTGTACCCGGAACAGGTAAATTTTATACGAAGGACTGGACCGATGGCGTTGTTTCAATGTTGTTTGTTGTGGCTAACGCATGGCAGGCATACAGGGGATTTAATGACCATGGCGTAAAAAGCGGTTATGGCTGGACTTTTGCAAGTCTTTCTGCAAGTTTCTATATAGGCAATATTTTCGGTGCCGTGAAGGCAGCAAAACGGTACAATAAAAATAAGAAAAATGAAATTGATAATCAGGTATTTGATTTTGTCCGTTCTGATAATTTTTAGTCAGGCTGCAGTACAAAGACTCTCTGCCCAGAATCTCGAAGAAACGATAAAAGTCGCGGATAATCAATTCAAAAACAACGAATTAACAACTGCTTTAAAAACGTATCAAAGGGCTCTCTTTTTCAGCGATGGAAGCCAAACACTTTATTTATTCCGACAGATCGCTGCGATTTCATATCTGGTAAATGACTATGAAACGGCACAAAAATATTGGGGTTTAGCTTATAATCTGGCTGAAAATGATAGTTTAAAAACCGAACTTCTGTTTAATAAAGCTTCTTGCCAGATACTTAACAAAAACTATCAGTATGCATTGATTGATTTGTTCTCTGTAACTGACACTTCTGTAATGGTCGAGAAACGGATGAACTTCTACCTTGGAACGTGTTATTTTGGTCTTGAAGATTTCAGCAAGGCACGCACTTATTTTGAGTCGTGTGTGGAGTTGAAGAACCGGAAAGAAGTTGACGATCTGTTTTCCAGAAAGAATTTGTTATCTCCATCCCCTAAAACTGCCAGAATACTCAGTATGATTACGCCCGGACTGGGTCAGGCTTACTCTCACGATCTTAAATCTGGTTTAAATTCATTGTTCTTAACGTCAGGATTGATAGCACTGGGTATAAACATAAGCATAAGCTACAGTCCTGTAGATGCAATTTTTGCAATTTTGCCCTGGTATCAAAGATATTATACCGGAGGCTTTGGAAAAGCCGGAGAAATTGCTTCAAGGAAAAGACAGATTAAAAGAAATGAAGTTTATAATAAAATACTGAAAATGATTGCTGAAAACTCAACTCAATACTAATCAGAACTAAAAAAGAGAAAGAATTTAATGAGAATTCCCTGGCGAATAAGAATTTTTTTCTTACTGGTTTTTATTTTTTCATTTCTGAATACCTGTTTTGCCGGAAACTCAAAGCAGTCTGATAAGGATGCTATGATAAATTGTTTTTTAAAGAACTTGTATAATTTTTCTTTTCGTACAGCAGATTCGATGGTTGTGGTTATGAATGAATCAGGTATAGACAATAGCACCTTGTTAATTATTAGGGCTAACCTGTCCTGGTGGAAATTATTGAGCGGAGATGATGTTGCCATGAATTTAAGAACCTGTGATTCCTTACTGCATGAATCCATAAATCTGGGTTCTAAAATTAAAAAGCAAAATATCAACTCACTATTGAATATTATCTACTCATATTCCTTAAAAGCCCGTCTCGAAAACTACAAGGGCAATAAATTGAAGTCTTTAATTTATTTCTACAAATCAATTACTTTTATTAATGAATGTTTAGATATACCGGAGAAGGATGAAAAGCTTAACCTGGTATTAGGTTTGTATTTTTACTTCATGGATTATATAGAAAATGAATATTTTTTGGTAAATACAATATTTTTTTCATTTCCGAAGGGAGACAAAAAGAGGGGACTCATGTACCTCCATGGATGCTCATTATCAGACAATGAAGTGGTCAGAACAGAAGCGAATTATTTTTTGCTGAAGATTTATGCCTATACTGAGAAGGACTATTCAATGGCCTATCAAAATGCACTGGCGTTGACTCAACAACATCCTGATAATCTGGTTTATAATTTGGAACAATTTAGTCTTCTTCTGAAAATGAAAAAAGATATTGAGGCGAAGTCATTTCAAAAGAAGCTGATTACGAATATTTTGTCGGCGAATAATTTAAACAGGAATCAAAAGAATCATTTTATTTATCAATTAGGTGAGCTTGCAAAAACTGCGGTTAAAGAGTAATTGTAATATGAAAACAACTACACTGATTCTACTTGTATTTTTACCTTTCAGGTCTCTGGCCCAGAATACTGAAGATTTAATAAAATTTAAGGATCTGTTTGCTGAAAAAAGTCATAAGCATAACTGGGAAGATCAGTTAAAGGACAACAGGAATGAATTAACTTTTATTTTTTCAGCCGCCTTCGTTATTTACAAGGAGGTTTTTTCTTCACAGGATATTGATGCCTGTGTATTTACGCCGTCGTGTTCTGTCTATGCAATTGAAAGTATAAAACAACAGGGAGTGGTTGTAGGCTTTTTCTCTGCAATAGACAGACTTACCCGGTGTAATCCGTGGCCTAATAAAGGTGTACCAATCGATCTAAAGACAGGGAAATATTGGGACCCGGTTGAATACGTTTCCAAAGGGCGAAATTTCAAAAGACATTAAAGTACGGGAATTTCTGTCAACTTGCAATTTCAAAGACGTATCTTTGATTTCTTGTGGACTCTTATAATTTAATTATTAAGTTTGTTCTCAGATATATTGATTGAATTTTATTGTGGATTTTGAGTTATATTATTAACTGAAAACAGATTACTATGCCCAGAGTATTTAAAGCAACGGAGTTAGAAAGAGAAGAAAAAGAGGTAAAACGCGATTATCTCGACAGACATATGCCACATGTTTTTTGTCC
>PLMC01000128.1:0-13326 GCA_003141495.1 Bacteroidales bacterium | reverse complement strand
ATGCCCTCTCATTTTGAGGTCGATTTTTATATTGTTGCCCCTGAAGTATCAATGAACCTTTCTGCAATGTCGGTGTGTACTAAACACGGACTCTGGCAGAGTGAAGACAAACCTGTTAAGATTGTATGACAGGGTTAAATTCCCTTTTTTGGTCCCGTTAATTCTTTTGATGAGGCAGGATTATTATCTTTGCAGGCCGATTAATTTGTAGAAAATGGCTAAGGACGAAAAGAAAAAAAACAACTGGCGCGATAAATACAGATTTTCTGTAATAAATGATCATACCTTAGAGGAGGTCTGGAGAATAATATTAACAAGATATAATGCATTTCTGCTGATTACTTTTGTATTGCTTTTTATAATTTGGGGTACGAGTACACTGATCTCGTTCACAAACCTCCGCGAGTTTATTCCTGGGTATCCTGACGTTAAAATGCGCCGGAATATTCTGATGAGTGCTATCCGTCTTGACTCACTCGATCGCGAACTGAAGCTAAGGGATAAATATTTCGACAACCTTAATTCAATAATATCTGGCAACCAACCCATAGAAATGCCTGCAAGGCAAGATTCCACAAAAAATTATAAAGCGATAAAATTCAATACTTCACCTAACGATTCTGTCTTAAGGGAACGTGTTGAAAAAGAAGAAAAGTATAACCTCACTCTGGGGCCATCAGCATCTGAATCATTTTCAGGGCTTTCCAACCTCCATTTTTTCCCCCCTGTAAAGGGGATTGTTTCAGGTAAGTATGATGTGAGAACAAAACATTTTGGTACAGATATCGTTACAAAACCTAAAGCTGTTGTTTCCGCTGTTCTGGACGGAACAGTTATTTTCACTGGCTGGACAATGGAAACCGGATTTGTAATTGAGGTTCAACATCCGAATAATATTGTTTCAGTTTATAAACATAATGCCAGCCTCCTCAAAGAGACAGGAGATCTTGTCCGTGCCGGTGATATAATTTCTGTCGTCGGAGGCTCCGGTGAACTCTATACCTCTGGTCCTCATCTGCATTTTGAGATCTGGTACAAAGGGAGCCCNNAGAATTGCATTGTTGGGATCAACCGGGTCGATCGGTACTCAGTCACTGGATATCATCTCAAGATATCCTGACAGATTCACAGTTGAGGTACTGATTGCAGGCAATAATATTGACCTTCTTATACAGCAGGCTCATAAGTTTCAGCCTGATTCGGTAGTGATTGCTAACCCCGATCATTATCTGCAGCTAAAGGAAAGTCTTCAAAACACAAATATTAAAGTCTACGCGGGGACTGAAGCAATAGAACAGGTAGTCACAGCATCGACTGTTGACGTTGTTATTGCTTCTATTGTTGGCTATTCAGGAGTGAGACCCACTATAGCCGCCATAAAAGCCGGGAAAAAAATAGCTCTCGCAAACAAAGAAACTCTTGTGGTTGCAGGAGAGATCATAGGCAAACTGGCACGGGAATCGGGAAGTATTATTATTCCCATCGATTCAGAGCACTCCGCAATTTTTCAATGTCTTGTAGGGGAATTGGGAAATCCTATTGAGAAAATTACTCTGACTGCATCCGGGGGGCCATTTCTGAATTTACCTGAAGAGATGCTCAGGAATGTAAAACCATGTGATGCGCTTAAACATCCCAACTGGAATATGGGATGCAAGGTAACAATTGATTCTGCATCACTGATGAATAAAGGACTGGAAGTGATTGAAGCGAAATGGCTTTTTGGTCTCAAACCTGAAGAGATTTCGGTTATTATTCACCCCCAATCGATAATTCATTCATTTGTGCACTTTGCTGACGGATCTGTGAAAGCTCAGCTTGGGATTCCTGATATGAGGGTTCCGATCCTTTATGCTCTAAGCTATCCCGAACGATTGTCGTCCGATCTTCCGCGACTTGTGCTAAATGATTGTAAATCTTTAACATTCAGTGATCCCGACTTGAAAAAATTCCGGAATCTTACTTTGGCTTATAATGCAATAAACCAGGGTGGGAATATGCCCTGTATATTAAATGCCGCCAATGAGATGGCAGTCAATGCTTTTCTTGACGAAAAGATAAGGTTTACTCAACTGCCGGAAGTTGTGGAGCATACTATGGAAACTAGCCTGTTTTCCCCTTCCCCTGATCTGGATTTCCTTGACGTTACTGATAAAAATGCAAGGGAAACAGCTCTCCGATTTATTAATAAACTTCAAAACGAAAAATGACAATACTCATTAAAATCCTGCAGTTTGTAATGAGCCTTTCAATTCTTGTAATCGTACATGAGTTTGGGCACTTTATACTTGCTAAATTATTCAAAACACGAGTCGAAAAATTTTACCTGTTTTTTGATCCATGGTTTTCACTTTTTAAATATAAAAAGGGGGAAACCGAATATGGTATAGGATGGCTTCCTCTTGGCGGTTATGTTAAAATTTCCGGAATGATAGATGAATCGATGGATAAGGAGCAGATGAAACTACCTCCTCAACCATGGGAATTCAGGTCAAAAACATCATGGCAACGCCTTTTGATAATGACCGGAGGGGTAATTTTTAATTTTATTTTCGCAATGCTGATCTTTATTCTTGTTTTATTTGGCTGGGGCGAAACATACCTGCCAACGGCTAATGTAAAATATGGAATAGTAACTGACTCGGTCGGTTATGCCATTGGTCTCAGAAATGGAGATAAGATACTTACTGTCGACAATCAGCATGTAGAAAACTTCCTGGAGATAACCTCGGATATTGTTCTGAACGACCGCAAAACCATTCAGGTCGAACGCGATGGTACATTAATGAATATTGATATACCCAGGGAATATGTTCCTAAAATGCTGAAGGGAAAAGGGCAGATTGATTCCAGGATACCTTTTGGACCTTATGTGGTTGAAAGCTTTGGCAAAAAATCTCCGGCCAGAACAGCAGGTGTCCTTCTTAATGATCAGCTAATTGGTATTGATGATAAAAAATTCACTTATTATGATGAATTTCAAAAATATCTGGCCGATAACAAAGATCATTCTGTAAACCTTAATCTTGTACGCAAAGGAGAAAATATTAATATCCCCGTGAAACCTGACACTCTTGGAATGCTTGGGATAGTAATTAGTTCGAGACCTCTTAATGAGATATTTGATCTCAAAACCATTAAATATGGATTTCTGCAATCAATTCCTGCCGGTATTAACAAAGGTTTCAAGACGATAACCGATTATCTTAAACAATTCAAGCTCATTTTTTCAAAACGCACAAAAGCCTATCAATCCCTGGGAGGTTTTATTACAATAGGAAACATCTTTCCCGGAGTATGGGACTGGCAAAGGTTCTGGAATCTTACCGGGTTTCTTTCAATTATTCTGGCAGTCATGAATATTCTTCCTATACCTGCTCTTGACGGAGGTCATGTTCTCTTTTTATTATTTGAGGTAGTTACCGGGAGAAAACCGAGTGACAAGTTCCTTGAGTATGCTCAAATTGCAGGAATGATTATATTATTGGCACTTTTACTCTATGCCAATGGTAATGATGTCCTTAGGCTGATCAGAAAATAGATTTAATATTTATGAAAAAGATGAAATCCATTAACCACAAAGGTCGCAAAGGATTAACACAAAGTGCACAAAGAACTAAATTTAAGGGTTTTAACTTTGTGCCCTTTGTGCCTTCTTAGAGTGCTTTGTGGTTAAAAAAGACCTTTTCAACAACCACGATGGGGGGCAAAACTTAAACCAATTCATATTTCTGGTTCCTTCTTCCCGGAATAAAACCGGCTTCTTTAATAATCGTTTGCATCTCATTGGCATTGAAATGATTATTCGCCCCGGCTGCGCTGACTACATTCTCCTCAATCATAATTGATCCGAGGTCGTTTGCCCCTGCATGAAGTGACAACATCCCAATTTGCTTACCCACAGTCAATATTGAGGCCTGTATATTCCTGATATTGTTTAATAAGATCCGGCTGATGGCAATCATCCTGATATAATCAGTACCATTGTAGCTGCTTCTGATTCCGTGTTTTTTTAAAAGAACAGTACCTTCATCCTGAAAAGCCCAGGGAATGAATGTAATGAAGCCAAAATGATTTTTCTGTTTTTCAGCCTGCAGATCTCTGATCCTGATAAGATGTTCAATCCTTTCCCTGGATGTTTCTATGTGTCCGAACATCATGGTGGCCGAAGTAGGCAGATTCAATTTGTGGGCATCCCGCATCACTCCCAGCCACTCTTCTGATGTAGCTTTTGCTGGAGAAACAACTTTCCTGACCCTGTCCGAAAGGATCTCCGCACCGGCTCCCGGCAAACTGTCAAGCCCTGCATCAATAAGAAGAGTGAGGACCTCAGAATATGATAACCTCTCCTTCGAGGAGAGGTAAACGATCTCCGGAGGCCCCAGGGCATGCAGTTTTAGTGAAGGATATAGTTTCTTCAGATTTTTGAAAAGATCAATATAGAAACTGATACCAAGATCCGGATTCATACCTCCCTGCAAAAGAAGCTGATCTCCTCCCAGTGAATATAATTCATCAATTTTGGATTTATATTCAGTTACCGATGTTACATATGCATCCTTTGATCCTTTTTTCCTGCAAAAATTACAAAATGAACATTGTGAAAAACAGATATTGGTAATGTTCACATTCCTGTCAATCATCCATCCCACAATTTTCCCGGGATTATGAAATTGCCGGAGTTTATTTGCCACAAACATCAGCTCTTCTACAGGAGCTGATGTATAAAGTGAAACTCCTTCTTCAACATCCAATGGAATAAGCTGCAAAGCTTTCTCATATAATTCATCTAAGATCATCTATATAAATGCATTAGCGTGATCATTATAACCAATAATTTACTTTGTTGGTGCATGAAATTAATAAGGCTAAAGGTAACTCTTTGGAAACGAAACAATCAATATTTTAGTTAACTTTACATCTTTTAAAACTACCTGATAATATTATGAAACCTGAGATTCAAAGAATATCACAAATATCATCTGAACAATCTGTTATATGTATTCTGGGAAGTGATCTGATTCCTGAAAAGTTGAAACTCACTGAGCAGGAAATTGATTTTGCCACAACTCAGCTTCTTGCGAAGGAAGAATTTATTTTAATTAATTCCTATAATAAGTATACTTACCTGATTAGATTAAAGAAAGGGATTGCACATTACAAAGTCAGAGAGGAACTTAGAAGAACAGCATATAATCTGAGAAAGCTTATAAAAGAAAACAACCATTCTGAATTGATCATCACATCCGATAAGGCCTACAGTGGTGCAATTGAAGATATGGCAGAGGGACTGCTTCTCAGTTTTTATTCCTTCAATAAATACAAGACAAAAGCAGGGACGGATGATGAAAAACACTATCCGCAAAAGCTTCTTCTGCAGGGGAAAGTAACAGATTCGGATATCAAATGGATTGTTGATCTTACCGATGCTGTCTATTTTACCCGCGACCTTATTAAAGAACCGGTTAACCAGTTAAATGCGACTTCTCTGGCCGGTGAGATTAAAAAGATAGGTGATTCTGCAGGTTTCAATGTTGAGGTACTAACAAAGGGTAAGATAGAAGCATTAAAGATGGGAGGGCTTCTGGCTGTTAATAAAGGAAGTGTTGATCCCCCTGTTTTTTGTATACTTGACTGGCATCCTGCAAAATGTCTTAACAAGAAACCGATTGTTCTTGTTGGGAAGGGAATAGTATATGATACAGGAGGTTTGAATATTAAAACCGGTGAATTCATGGCAGGTATGAATGGTGACATGGCAGGCGCTGCCATAGTAACCGGTGTTCTGCATACTGTTGCAAAAACCGGTATTCCTCTTCATGTAATAGGACTGATCCCTTCAACTGATAATCGTCCCGGTGGAAATGCCTATACACAGGGTGATATTATTACCATGTTCAATAAAATGAGTGTCGAAATCGGGAATACAGATGCTGAAGGCAGGCTTATCCTTGCTGATGCGATCAGCTACGCTTCAAAATATTCTCCTGAATTAATAATCGATATAGCAACTCTTACAGGTTCGGCAGCAATGACATTTGGAAATCAGGCTATTGCAGTAATGACAAATGCAGACAGAAAATATATCGACCTGCTTGAAGAATGTGGAAACGATGTGTATGAACGAATTGCAGAATTACCTCTCTGGGATGAATACGGCGAATTACTGAAATCGGATGTTGCTGATCTTAAAAATATAGGCGGACGCGAAGCAGGAGCTATTATCGCCGGTAAATTCCTTGAACGATTTGCTGAATTCCCATTAATTCATTTGGATATCGCCGGGACAGAAATGCTCAAGAAGGATGATTATTACAGACTGAAAAGCGGACCCGCTTCGGGGTTACGGTTGCTGGCAACATTCCTCAGGAGAATTGCATCTAACTATTCAGAAAAGAAATAGAAATTTATGGAAAAGAAAACAATACTTGCAGGCATCTCTCACGGAGACATAAATGGTATCGGATACGAGGTTATTATCAAGGCTCTTTCTGACCCCATGATAAATGAAATTTGTACAACTATTGTATATGGTTCTCCCAAGGTAGCTGCTTACCATCGTAAAGCATTGAATGTTAATAATTTCAGCTTTAATAATATAAGGACCGCAGAAGAAGCTCACGCAAAGAAAGCTAATATGATTAATTGTCTCGATGACAATATCAGAGTGGAACTTGGAAAATCAACACCTCAGGGAGGAGAAGCCGCTCTTATTTCTCTCGAGAAAGCGGTTGAAGATCTGAAAAACGGTAAAATCGATGTCCTGATTACCGCACCGATTGACAAACAGAATGTACAGTCGGAGAATTTTCATTTTAACGGACATACCGATTATCTGAAATCTGTGGCCGGTACCGGGGAAGCTCTTATGTTTATGATTGGTGAAAGTATGAGAATCGGAGTTGCGACTGACCATGTCCCGCTTAGTAAAGTTCCTGGGTTGATAAACGTGGAGACTCTGATGAATAAAATCAGGATTATGAATCAGTCACTCATACTTGATTTTGGAATCCGCAAACCGCGTATAGCGGTTCTTGGGCTTAATCCTCATGCCGGAGACAGATCATTGCTCGGTAGTGAAGAGGTTGAGATAATCAGTCCGGCAATTCAGCAGGCTCAAAAGGAAGGGATAATGGCGTTTGGCCCTTTCCCGGCTGATGGTTTTTTTGGAGCCGGGTCATTCTCAAAATTCGATGGGATACTAGCTATGTATCATGATCAGGGACTTGCCCCATTTAAAGCATTATCGTTTGATTCAGGGGTTAACTTCACTGCCGGACTGCCATTTATAAGAACATCACCGGTTCACGGTACAGCTTTTGATATTGCAGGGAAAGGTGAAGCATCAGAAAATTCATTCCGCCAGGCAATTTATCTGGCATGTGACATTTTTAGAAATAGGCAGTTATTTACCGAGATATCGAATAATCCCTTAAAACATCAGGATATTGAAACTCACACTGACCGCATTGATGAACTTCCTCCTGATATTTTTAATCCCGAACAGTAAGTATGATTGACTATATTAAAGGTGATATTACCCAGATGACCCCGACATTCCTCACAATGGAAACAGGAGGAATCGGATATATGATCAATATCTCGATAACGACGTTTTCCAAACTTGAGGGCAAAAAGGAATTTAAAATTTTGATTCATGAAGTCATAAGGGAAGACAGCCATCAACTCTTTGGATTTGCTGACATTGAGGAACGGGATATTTTCAGGCTACTGATATCCGTTTCAGGTGTTGGAGCAAATACGGCCAGGATGATGCTTTCTTCACTAAGTCCGGCGGAGATCGAAAAGGCAATTTTAGGCTCAGATGCAAATCTGTTAAAAAGCGTTAAAGGAATAGGATTAAAAACGGCTCAAAGGATTATTGTTGACCTGAAAGACAAGCTTGGCAAACATACCGGAAGTGATGAAATATTTGCCTTCGCAGACAATACCAGGCGCGATGAAGCGTTATCTGCATTAGTAATGCTGGGNNATATTCTGATATTTTCGTATCTTCTGCTGTTAGCTTCTTTTCTCTTAATGTCCTCAGAAGCAAGTAGTCAGAATGCTTTACAAAAAAGTGTAACCCCTGATACAACACGCAAATCAATCCTGAAACTAAAAGATGATTCAGGTATTCCCTGGGAATCGCAACAAAAGGCTCCTCTTTTCCTTGATAAGCCTTCAAATATCAAATCCACGGTTTTTTATGATCCCGATAAAAACGAATATATCCTTTATGAGAAAATAGGAGCCCTGGATTATCGCACACCTGTGCATATGAGTCCTGAAGAATTCAGGAAATATGAATATGCAAAGGCAATGCGCGATTACTGGCAATCACGTATATCCGGAGCTCAGGCTGGTTTCAAGTCAAACCTGATACCGCAAATAGAAGTCGGAGGTGCGGCATTTGATAAAATATTTGGGAGCAACACCATCAATATAATCCCCCAGGGGTCAGCTGAACTTATATTTGGTCTTAATATTTCCAAAACTGAAAATCCAACCCTTCCGGTAAAGCTCCAGACAATTCCAACATTCGATTTTAAAGAAAAAATTCAGATGAATGTCACCGGTACAATTGGTGACAAACTGACACTCGGAGTGAATTACAACACCGATGCAATGTTTGAATTTGAAAACAGGACAAAGCTTCAATATGCAGGAAAAGAAGACGAAATACTTAAAAAAGTTGAAGCCGGAGATGTCACTCTCCCATTGACGGGAACACTCATTACCGGCAGTTACAGTCTTTTTGGACTTAAGACAGAAATGCAGTTTGGTAAGCTTACAGTTACCACAGTTCTTTCACAGCAGAAGGGACAAACTTCCGTAATAAATGCTACCGGGGGCGCTCAATTGACAGATTTTAATATACTTGCTGATGCCTATGAGGCAAACAAACATTTCTTCATTTCACAATATTTCAGAGATACTTATGATGCATCACTCATGAACCTGCCGGTTGTCAGCTCCGGAGTTAATATTGACCGGATCGAAGTATGGGTAACCAACAAACTGACCAGCTTCCAGGACGCCAGCAACAGGAACATTGTTGCATTTGTTGACCTGGGAGAGAATAGAAGTCATATATTCAATAAGATACCGGCTTTCCAGGCTACACCAGGNNGCATTTGGGCCATTATATCCCGGATTTCAGATCGGACGTGATTTTGAAAAAATTGAGAATGCCAGGAAACTCGATGAGAGAGAGTATTATTTTAACAGACAGCTTGGTTTTATTTCGCTTAACACAGCTTTGAATGCGGATGAGGTTCTTGCTGTTGCTTACGAATATACAATTGCAGGTAAGGTGTTTAAAGTCGGTGAGTTTTCAACAGATGGAATAGCTGCTCCCCAAACTTTAATACTTAAGTTGTTAAAAGGTACTAATCTGAGCCCAAAGCTTCCTACGTGGAAACTGATGATGAAGAACGTTTATTCTCTCGGATCAGGAAAGCTTGATAAAAAAGATTTTGTACTTAATATCCTTTACCAGGATGATAAAACAGGTAATTCAATCAACTATATTCCTGAAGGAAATCTTGCAGACAAGCTATTAATTCAGGTAATGGGCCTTGACAATCTTAATTCCCAGCTTGACAGGCAACCTGATGGTTTTTTCGATTTCATAGATGGCGTAACTGTAATATCTGACCGGGGAAGGATAATTTTCCCATTTGTTGAACCTTTCGGAAGTCATCTTAAGAAAATGATTACCGATCCCGTGCTGGCCAGCAAATATGTCTTTCAGGAGTTATACGATTCAACGCAGACTATAGCCCGCCAGATAGCAGAGAAAGACAAATTCGAACTTAAGGGACAATACTCATCTGAATCAGGATCGGTAATCAGGCTTAATGCAACAAGTATCCCGCAGGGTTCGGTTAAGGTTACTGCCGGAGGAGTGCCACTTACTGAAAATACCGATTATATTGTTGATTATAATATGGGCACTGTGACAATAATAAACAGTGCGCTTATTGAATCACAAACACCAATTCAGGTCTCACTGGAGAACAATCAGTTTTTCGGATTCCAGACAAAAACTCTTGTTGGCACTCATCTCGATTACAGGGCCTCGGACAAGTTCGATATCGGTGCAACAATACTTCACCTTACAGAAAGGCCATACACCCAGAAAGTGAATTATGGAGAGGAACCAATTTCTAACACAATCTGGGGTTTAAATACTTCATATAAGACGGAATCTCAATTTCTTACAAAGATGATTGACAAAATTCCGCTTCTCAACACAAAAACTGTATCGTCAATCTCCTTTTTTGGTGAGTTTGCGAATCTGATACCAGGCCATTCACAAGCAATATCAAGTGCAGGGAATTCATATATTGATGATTTTGAAGCCAGCGAAATTCCTCTGGACCTCAAAGCTTTTAACGCCTGGAGTATTTCAAGTGTCCCACAGGGACAGGACCAGCTTTTCCCTGAAGCCAGGTTTAATAACAATCTTGTCAGTGGCTTTAATCGTGCAAAAATAGCCTGGTATGTGATAGACCCTCTCTTTTTGCGCAACGGATCATCAACGCCACCAAATATACGGGATAATCCTGATGAACAATCGAGCCATTTTGTAAGGGAGATATATGAAAATGAAGTTTTCCCTAACAGACAAAGCCCCAACGGAATTCCTGCTACAATAGCTGTTTTAAATCTGGCATATTATCCGACGGAAAAAGGTCCGTATAACTACGATACTGACCCTGGCGTGTATTCCGCGGGAATGAGTTCCAGCGGAGTACTTAACGACCCAAAATCAAGATGGGGAGGCATAATGCGAGAAGTTCTGACAAACGATTTCGAAGCTGCTAACATTCAATATATTAAGTTCTGGGTAATGGACCCGTTTGTCGATAATCCTACTGATGAAGGAGGAGATCTTTATATTAATCTGGGGAATATTTCAGAAGATATTTTAAAGGATTCAAGAAAAAGTTTTGAGAATGGACTTCCTGGTTCACCTGTTGTAAAAAATGTTGATACTACTGCATGGGGAAGAGTACCAACTATTCAGGCTGTTGTCAATGCATTTGACAATGCACCTGAATCAAGACTATATCAGGATATAGGCCTTGACGGCCTTAGCGATGCGGATGAAGATACATTCTTCAAGGATTACCTTCAGAAATCATCTCTTTTACTGAGCCCTGATACTTATCAGCAGATTTATAAAGACCCTTCAGGGGATGATTATCACTATTACAGAGGAACAGATTATGATATTCAGCAGTTGGGTATTCTCGACAGATATAAGAAGTACAATGGAGAAGAGGGAAACTCACCCACTTCATCTATGTCAAAGGAGTCATATCCTACTGCCGGATCAACGTTGCCCGACATGGAAGATATTAACCGCGATAATACATTAAGCGAAACTGAGAGTTACTACCAGTACAAAGTCAGCATTCGCCCGGGAGACATTAAAGTCGGTTCAAACTATGTAGTTGATGAAGTTGACCCGCCACCAGTTACTTTTCCAAATAAAAAATCATCTAAGGTAAAGTGGTATCAGTTTCAGATTCCCATAACAGATTATCAGAAGGCTATTGGTCCAATTTCAGACTTTAAATCAATCCGCTTCATGAGGATTTTTCTAAAAGGCTTCAAAAATCCGGTTATTATGAGGTTTGCCAATCTCGATCTTGTTCGTGCCGAATGGAGAAAGTACAATATTTCATTTACCGAAGGCGCAGAAAGGATTACAATACCAGAGGCAACTGACGGAACCTTTGAAATAAGTTCGGTCAGTATTGAGGAGAATTCAGGGAAAACACCGGTAAATTATGTTTTACCTCCCGGATTTAACAGACAAACAGACCCGCAGAACCCGCAGCTGCAACTGCTTAACGAACAATCAATGGTGCTTAAGGTTATGAATCTCGATGATGGAGATGCCAGGGCCGCATTCAAAAATGTAAATCTCGATATAAGGCAATACCGTAAACTGCGGATGGAGGTTCATGCCGAAGCAATGATCGGACAACCTTTGAAAGATGGGGATCTGACTGCATTTATAAGAATCGGTACCGATTACAAAGGGAATTTTTACGAATATGAGCTTCCTTTAAAACTTACTCCGCCAGGTCATTATGATAATAGTGTCGATGACCAGAGGGCCAGGGTTTGGCCTGCCGAAAACAGCTTTAATATAGATCTTTCTTTATTGCAGGCAGCAAAGGAAGAGCGTAACCGGCAAATGCTGCTTCCCGGATCATCGTTGAGCATTTCAGATGTCTTTGTATACACAAATGGAACAGCCAGGATATCAGTATCAGGTAACCCTAACATGAGTAATATTAAAGTCATCATGTTAGGAGTAAGGAATCCCATAAAATCAAGAAACAAAGCAAGTGATGACGGGCTTCCAAAATTCGGTGAAGTGTGGTTTGATGAGTTACGCCTTAATGATTTTATAGAAAACGGTGGATGGGCGGCAAATGGACATTTGCAGGCCCGTCTTGCCGATCTGGGCACTGTTGATATGGTCGGTCAGTTCAGTACTCCCGGGTGGGGAAGCATAGATAAAAAAGTGAATGAGAGAAGCAAGGATCAGACGTTGAAATATGACATTTCATCTAACATTGAACTTGGGAAATTCTTCCCTGAAAAGATTGGCGTGAGACTTCCTGTTTATGTCGGATATTCCGAAACCAGAATCAGACCTCAATATGATCCTCTTGATCCTGATATTCTTTTGACAACCGCCTTAAAAAATGCAAAGAACCAGTTTTCAAGAGATTCAATTTTATCTATTTCACAAGATATGTCAAGAAGAAAGACAATTACTATAAGCAATGCAGGTATAACAAAACGGGGAAAGAAACCTCATCCCTGGGACCCTGCGAATTTAAGCGTTAACTATACTTACAATGAAATATACAGTAGTAATACTACAACCGAAATTAACCTTGAGAAAGATTACAGAGGAGGGATTAATTATGATTTTCAGGCACAACCTGCCAATATTATGCCTTTTAAGAATGTAAGATTTCTGAATGCTCCTGTTTTTAAAATAATAAAGGACTTCAACTTTTATGCATTCCCCAAAAGTATTTCATTCAGAACAGATCTGAGCCGGACTTATAATGAATTATTAACCAGAGATATAAATAATCCATATCTGCAAATTACTCCTTCATTCAAAAAGGATTTTGAATGGAGCAGGATTTATGATTTTAAATACGATATTACCCGGAACCTGAAATTTGATTTTACAGCAACCAATCTTTCACGGATTGATGAACCACCGGGAGGTGTAGACAAAACCAGGTATCATAGTCTTTATGATGCCTGGCGCGATTCGGT